>NVRR01000170.1 GCA_002732675.1 Sneathiella sp.
TGGACGGAGATATTTTGCTATGAAACTCTTTAGCTGTCTGACAGCATATTTGTTGGCTTTGTTTGTTACGACCGAAAGTTTCGCGGCCGATATGCGGCTAGCGGTAACGACCTCCTTTCACAATTCAGGATTGGCGGATGTACTGCTGCCGGAAATCAAGAAGGATCTGGGTATTGATGTCCATTTGCTTGTTGTCGGGACGGGACAAGCGCTCAAATTGGGCCGGGCCGGTGACGTGGATGCCTTGCTGGTGCATTCAAAGGCGGCGGAGGAAGAGTTTGTTGCTGAGGACTATGGCAGCCATCGGCTGGATATTATGTATAACGATTTTGTCCTGATCGGTCCGGTGGCAGATACTGCCAATATTGCCAGAGCGGCCGTCGCCAACGATGCCTTCAAGGCCATTGCATTGGACCGCGCTATCTTTGTTAGCCGCGGCGATGACAGCGGTACCCACCGTAAAGAGATGGCCTTGTGGGAAACCACAGGTCTTAATCCGCAAGCCTTTGACGCCACCTGGTATAGGGCCACCGGGTCGGGGATGGGCGCGACATTGAATGCCGCCAGCGCCATGGACGCCTATGTCTTTGCCGACCGGGCGAGTTGGCTAAATTTCGGCAATAAGGGAGATCTCAAAATTCTATTTGCCGGTGATCCCGCTCTGTTCAATCAATATGGTTATATTCCCGTGAACCCGGTCCGCCATCCCCATGTCAAAGCCGATCTTGCGCTTCGCCTCGAAAACTGGCTGGTCAGCGCCCCTGCTCAGAAGCTGATAGCGGCATATCAGATAAACGGAGAACAACTTTTTACCCCCAACGGGAAGCCGCGGGCCCATACGCAGTAGGTTCAAATCAAAGAATGTTTGATTCCGAAAGGTCGAGCTTTTCTTCTTCCTTTTTCGCGAATTTAATCGATGGTTTCAGGCTTGGTGTGCCGTACTGAACCGTTGGTTGCACGCTGGCCTGACCGCTGCCAAACATCGGCCCATTGAAGCCACCAAAGGTGACGCCAGAACCTTGCAACGGTTCCGGCTCCTCGCCGCGGAACTTTCTGAGAAGTTGATAATGGTTGGGGAGCTTTGCCAGCAGTCGTTTTTCGTAATTGTCAAAATCCCGGGCCCGCGCGTCCCAGTCACTTCGTGCAATAAAGCGCTCCGCCGGGTATTTGATCCCGTCGAAATATCCCCTGGCGGATAGTATCAAGGTGTAGTTCACATTATTGAACAGGAAAGTGCTGTCGAATTCCGTGGTCGTCGGCAGGGGATATTTAAATTCCTCAAGTCGGGTCTGCAGACTATCGGGGACGGTCATCTCTTCGCGCGCCACACGCCAGTATTCGCTGTCGTTGCGGTTATTGACGCAATAATGCAGGATAATGAAATCGCGGATATCCACCATCATTTCCTCGGTGGTGTCATTGAAGCGTTTGGCCAGCGAGGGCGCAAAATCCTTATCCGGGAAATTGAGCAGCAGCAATTTCACAGAATTGTCGATCATGTAGATGGCGGTGGATTCCAATGGTTCGATAAAGCCGGCCGACAATCCAATGGCAATGCAGTTCTTTTCCCAGGCCCGTTCCATACGCCCGATATTGACCGGAATGGCGCGCGGCTCCGCGCCGATACCGTCTTCGCCGAGATGCTCGAGGAACTCATCCATCGCTTCCTCGTCTGTCCTGAAATGAGTGGAAAAGACGTATCCGGTGCCAATGCGGTTATAAAGCGGTACTCGCCAGGACCATCCGGCGCCAAGCGCGGTGGAGGTGGTGCAGGGCTCGATATTTTCCACATCCCGATGCGGCACCTGGACCGCCAGCGCCCGGTTATTGAGAAGATATTTGCTGTAATCCTCGAACGGGACTTTCAGGGTTTTGTTCAAAAGAACGCTTTTAAAGCCAGTACAGTCGATGACAAGCTCTACGGGGCGGCGCCCCTGACGTTGCAGGTTCAAAGCTGTAATAAAGCCGCGCTCATCCTGTTCTATCTCTTCGACATCATCAAGGATATGATTGACGCCGCGCTCAATGGAAATCTCGCGTAAAAACTCGGCAAAACGACCGGCATCCAGATGGTAAGCGTAATTCAGATGCTTTTCATAATCGCCATGCTCCAACCCCTTGGGCGCGAGTTTATTGCGAATGGCTGCGACACAGACGGAAAAAGCTTCGTCTATCTGCGGGCGACCAGGTGGTCCGCCATATTTATGAAAATGGTAGGACGGGTTTTGGCCCGCAAGCTGAGAAAATACGGTCTCAAACGGATGGTAAAAAGATTTCCCCTGGCCATTTTCGTCATGATGCCAGTTGGAAAAGCGGACGCCGAGCTTGAAAGTCGTATTACAGCGCTTGAAGAATTCCTTCTCCGAAATTCCAAGACTGGCGAGCAGGGAGACCATTGTCGGCACCGTTGCTTCGCCGACGCCGATTGTCGGGATATTTGGACTTTCAATCAGGGTTATTTTCGTTGGTGTTTCTTCATCCCGCAAATTCATAAAGCGGATAAGAAATGCCGCCGTTAGCCACCCTGCCGTTCCGCCGCCGACAATGGTGATTTCGCTGATTTGCTCACCCATTTACCATCCTTAGCCCGTAAAGTGGAAATAGTATCGGGAAACAGGACGGCATAATTTTTGCCCGAATCCAAGGTCACTGGCTGATTAATGAGGTGGTTTGGATCTAAGTGACCTAGCCGCCTTTCGGTCCGGCGAAAAACCAGATGATCAGACCGAGAACGGGCAGGATCAGTACAATCAGGATCCAGAGGACCTTGGCCACGGTCGAGGCGCTGCTCTGAAAAATCTTATAGATGGCATAGATATCGAGCAGCAAAATAATGAGCCCGGCAATTCCACCAAATTCCATTTAACTTCCCCTTTTCAATAATTATGGTCCTTATCAGGACGGTTTAATCCGAAGATTGTGACCTGTTTTCAGGCCTGCAGGTAAAAAAGGCCCCATTAAGCGTCGAGTGCAGTGGCCATGGCCGCCGCATCGAGCAGGCCGCTATGGGTATTGCTGGCGGCAATCACGGAAAGCGCATTTGCGTTAGCGGCCTTCAGGCAGACCGAAAGTGGGGCGTCGGTAGAGGCATAAGCTGTAAATGTCGTGGCGAAGGCATCTCCGGCGCCGGCCGTATTACCGACCACCGCCTTGCCAGCGGGATGGAAATGGATGCCATCCGCTGTTCCCGCATAGGCCCCTTCGGCGCCATTGGTCACCAGAATAATTTTTGGGCCCAGCTTGCAAACGGCAGCGACAACATCTTCTAGCGGTCGGTGGGCGAGCCCTTTATGCAGCAATACCGGTCCGTCAAATTCGCCGTCGCTAGGTGGCAGTACGTGACCTTTGGGCAGTAATGACAGGGCAAGCTGTTCGGCCTCCACGGCGTTTACTGAAATGAGATCCACATGGGCGAGGGCCTCGACAATGTCGCCCGCCCAATAAGTGAGCTGGCGGATCCCTGGATTGGTGGCGACAAAGGCACCGGCTTCCTTCGCCAGGCGGGTAATCTTGCCAAGGCAGGCGGCGGAGTTACCGGAAAGGCTGGCAATATAGACGAGATCGCGGCCGGTAAACTGTTCGGCGTGGATTTCGTCCGGGTCCAAGTCCGTATTGGCGCCGCGATTGGTAAAAATCGTCGGATTACAGACATGAGATGCGATCATGACGGCCTTGCCCGTTGGTCGCGCCTTATCGTGGATGATCAGGCTGGTATCAATCTTTTCCGCCGTGAGTTCCTCGTTGATTTCACGGCCTTCCAGATCATCGCCGGTGCGCACAAGCGTTGCCGTCTTAAACCCCAGACGCGCGAGGGCGACAGCGGCATTGGTCGCCCCGCCGCCGACAGATGATTTGATCGAGGTCACGTCAATCTTGCGGCCTTCTTCCAGCAGCAAAAAGGATGACGTCGCGTTCTCCATGGTCATCCGCTCAATATCGCTGTCCTCAACGACAGCAATCACGTCGATAGTCGCTGAGCCGAGGGTGAGCGCTTTAAGGTTTGAAAATGTCATTTACGGTCTTTCCTAGAGATGGTCCACGCGAATGTTACGGCTTTCTTTGGCGGCCCGCTCAAACAGGCTGCCGGTTGTGGTGGCCAAAAAGGGCTTGAGCGGAATTTTCTCCTGTTTGAGAAAGCCTTGCGCGGGCAGGTTGCCACCCTGAACCATTTCGATGACCGCGCAGACGGATGCGGCGGTCGTCCAGGCAATGGCTGTCCAGACCTGCCCCTCTATTTCAACAGGGTAATAAGACCGCACATATTCTTTTCGCTGCAGCTGGCCCAGAATTTCTCCTTCTGCGGACGTATGTACATACACCACATCATCATCAACACGGGGCTTGGCATGGGTGAGAATTTTCCCAGCCTCCGCCCGATTTTCGCGCATCAGCAGTTCATGAAAGAAGAAATTCATCAGTTTGACATGGCCGGGATAGCGCATGGTTTTATAATCGAGATTATCGATTTTTCCTGCAAATGTTTCACACATGGTGCCAAGGCCGCCCGATGTGGTGAAAGCCTCCAGCTTCTTGCCGTCAATAAAGATGGTTTCCAACCATTCCATGGGGGAGACCCATTTACGCACGCCTTCCTCGATCACCTCGCAGTCATTGAGATATTCATTGACCACGCCGTCAGGTGACCAGTTGAAGGCGTAGCCCAGCAGTCCCGTCGGATGTTGCGGTAATGCGCCAACCCGCAGCCGGATGGTGCGAACGTGGTCGAACTGCCCCGCGAGATGAGCGCCGACAATGCCGACGAAGCCCGGTGCCAGACCGCATTGTGGCGCCATGACGGCGGTTGCCGTGTCGCTCATTTCCAGAATGGCCTGGGTTGTCCCGACATCTTCCGTCAAATCGAAATAATGAATGCCGAGGGCATGGGCGGCGCGGGCAATATCGATATTGAGGTAAAACGGAAGGCAGGAGAGTACAGCGTCATATGGGCTGAGAATTTTTTCCAGCTCCGCCACATTGGAGACATCATGATCCTTGACGTCAAACGGGAATTCACTGCGTAAAGAACGGCTGTCGATGCCGGTGACGTCAAACTTCGCCTGATGCAGAAGCGTTGCGGCCAGCGCACCCACATTTCCCAGACCAAGAACGGCAATTTTTGAAAAGGTCATGTCATTACTCCGAAATCATATGCTCAATCTGACCCTAGATCGGCGAATTGGCGGACGCAACACAGAAATATCAAATTTCATTGCCGTCACTCTTGCCGCCTTGCCAGCGGCGCTTTAGCGTATCTTATGGCAACGAAAAGGAGGCAGTATGAAATCCCCTAAATCCATGCGTGGACTGGAGGCTCTGGGCCGGACCCGGCTGTCTAAGTCTTTCTTCATGCGCGATTTTTTGCACTCTGAAATCGCCAGCTTCTATGGCATTCCCAATATTCCTGACGACCCGGACCTTGCGCTTGAAGCGGGGCGGTATCTGGCCACCGAACTTCTGGAACCGCTGCAGGCCGCATTCGGCCCGATCCGCATTCGCGGGGCGTATCGATGTGCCCGGCTCAACGCCTTCGGTAACGATCATAATATGAACTGTGCCGGCAACACGCGCGCCGCGTCCCGTCATGTCTGGGATCGGCGTGATGCGAACGGGCATCTCGGTGCCATGGCCTGCATTGTTATTCCCTGGTTCGCGGATCGCTATGCCGACGGCGCCGACTGGCGGGCGATGGCCTGGTGGATCCATGATCATCTGCCCTATGGCAGTCTATATTTCCATCCCAAAATGGCGGCGTTCAATATTGGCTGGCACGAAAATCCGGCGCGGCGCATTGATAGCTATATCGCTCCGAAGGGGACACTGACCAAAGCCGGGATGGAAAACCAGACGGCACGTCATAGCGAATGGTATGCGGATTTCCCTGTGTCGTAATTTGACAATTACTTGTTGTCAGACGTGCATTTTCTGGCATCATATAAACGGGAGAGGTGACCTTTGACAAAGATCAAGATGGCACCGATAGGGAGGAATACATGACGGCGACAGTAAAGAATTTCAATGTCCATTTTGCAAGCACCAAGGATGTGGAGGCATTTGAGGAAACCCCCGTTGAAGAACGGGTTCCTTATAAAACACTGTATGAGGCTTTTTGCGCGACGGCGATGGCAGTGCCGGATAAGCCTGCGCTGATCGCCGCGCCGCCGGGCGATCCCATGGCCGATGGAATCAGCATCAGCTATGGGCAGTTGCTGGGACGGGTAAATCAAACGGCGAACCTATTCAAATCTGCTGGACTGGCCGAGGGCGAGACGGTGACCTTTCTATTGCCCCTCTGTCCGCAGGCGATTTTCACTATGCTGGGGGCGGAGGCTGTCGGTATTGTCAATGCGGTCAACCCCTTGCTGGAACCGAAGCATATCCTCGGTATCGCCAAGGCGGCAAATGCGACGATACTTGTGGCAGTCGGACGGGCGCTGAGCCCAGAATTATGGGAAAAAGCGCAGTTTGTTATTGATGGCTTGCCGAACCTGAAGGTGGTTTTTGTTCTTGGCGGCGGTGATGAATGCGACGGCGATAAAATCCGGTCCCTTGACCCGGCCATTGCCGAACAACCGACGGCAATGATGGCCGGTGCGGCGGATCGCGATCTTGATGACATCATTGGCTATTACCATACGGGGGGGACGACGGGTGTTCCGAAACTTGCCCCCCATACCAACCGGATGCAGTTGGCGCAAATCGCTGCGACCTGCTAAACAGACTCTGGCAAAAAAAGATCCGGCTGTAGAAATCTCTGGCCACTCACATCTGACATGCCCTTGCCAACACCGGCAATCATCATATCCACCACCTGCCGGCAAAGGCTTTGCAGGGGTGTTGAAATAACCAGTCTTGCATAATCATCCTGTAATGCCGCCCGGGATTCCGGGGTGATTTCATTGACCACCAAAACAACC
>NVRR01000171.1 GCA_002732675.1 Sneathiella sp.
TAGGCGGCCTTCCAGGGCTCGGGCCCAAGAGATCGGAGGGTCGTCGCCGGGTGAAACGTGCCCGCGCCAACTTCCACATCATAAGGCTGAAGAATGACGCAGCCATTCTCCGACCAGAAATGTTGCAATGTCAGGATAAGGTCCTGAAAGGAAGTCGCGGGCGCGGACGCCACTTTATCCGCCATAATACTGACCATACGCTAGTTTATGAATAGTTGCGCCGCAACATAATGCCCCACCCTGCTGCGGTCAACCGGCCTCTGGCTTTCGCGAGCAATCAGTTCTTGCAGGTATGACCATCAAGGTCGGCGACAAAGGCACCACAACCGGGGCATTCTTCCAGGTCGAGCATTTTATCGCTCTCGCGCCCCTTAAACTCCGCGTTCTTTTTGTCTTTGTTTAACGCCGGGGCGATTTTACTGCGATAGAACTTATTGCCGAAATACACGGCGGCAATGGCGATAATAATGAAGATGATTTTCGATGGTGATAACATCTAGCTCTGCTCCCCTTGCCTCGCTGCCCGAATCATAGTCCGAAACGTCCCCAGGCAGCCTGATTTTTGATTGCGGTCGTGAGCGCCTCGACCGCATCGGCTCCAACGGACTGCGCCCTAAGGCCAAGCTTGCGCTGCAGGAAGCTTCTCTGCCCTCCGAAGCGTTTAAAGCGAACTTTGTCGCCATATTTTTTGCGGCAAAAGGACCGCAAATCGGCGATGCCGTCGACAAGGCCGAGATCAACGGCTTGCTCGCCAACCCAGATATCGCCGGAAAACAGTTCCTTGTCCTTGCGCTTTTTGAGGCGTTCGCCACGACGGGTTTTCACCAAATTCTTGAAACTCTCATGAATCTCACTCTGTATCTTCTTGAGCCAGACAATGTCTTCTTCCTTTTCGGGACTGAAAGGATCGAGTTTGACCTTGTTGTCCCCCGCGGAATACAGCCGCCGGTCAACGCCGATTTTCTCCAGCAGGGCCGGAAAGCCAAATCCCGCCGACACCACGCCAATAGACCCGATAACTGAATTACTGTTGACATAAATCTCATCGGCACAGAGGCCAAGCCAGTATCCACCGGACGCCATGACATCCTCAGCGAAGGCATAGACGGGAATGTTTTTTTCATCCGCCAATTGACGGATCCGGTCGAAAATCAGGGAGGACTGCACGGGCGACCCGCCCGGCGAATTGATCGGCAAGGCAACAGCCGTCAGACCTTTAGTGCTAAAGGCCTCCTCGATCTGCTCGGCGAGGTTCGCGAGGTTCAATTGTTCCCCGCGCAATTTACCGCCACCCGGCGCAATAACGCCATAAAGAGGAAGGACCGCCACCAGAGGAGATTTGTCCACCAGCCGTTTCAGCGGCGTTTTCATGAGTATGTCTGATATTTTCATAATCGATAAAGTAAGGATTTGATCTGCTGGTACAAGTATTTTCGTCACAACAAGTCGTTAAGTGCAGCCCCGCCTCTTAACAAGCGATCCGCCGCCGCCGTCGGTGTGCCGTCTTTTTCATGAAGGATGACACCGCGGGTAATTTCCATAGGCCCCCTGTCCCCCTTTATCGCCTGCACGATGACACGCTTTGCCGAGACTGCCGCTTCTGGCCAGAGGGGGATGATTTTTATCTGCCCACACCCCGCCGATATCGCCGCCAGAATATCCCCTAGTCGGTCTGCCCGGTGAATAACGCTGAGGCTTCCCTTTGGCCGGGTGCGGGCGAGGCAAAACTGTAGCCAATCATTGAGATTTATATCCCCTTCAATATGGGCAATGGTCTTTGCATCGCTCGTCGCGGCCCGCGCCCGGCCTTTTTGATAAAACGGCGGATTGGTAATCACATGATCGAACCCGCATTCCAGGAACGGCTTGTCGCCCGGCCCTTTTGCTCCGCGAAATCCAGTGCGATCGCCAATATCGGCCTGAATAAATGTCGCCGACGCCGAGGCGCCATTCGTCTCGGCGTTGACAACGGCAAGCTCATAAAGTTGCTGTTGCAGCTCGATTCCCCACAATTGGGCGTGAGGAAGCCGGTGCAAGACACATAGTCCTGCTGTTCCGACACCGCATCCCACATCCAAAATAGTTTGTGTGCCTGACACCGCCGCCGCCAGTAAAACCGCATCTGATCCGGCACGAAAGCCGGTTTTTGGCTGGCAAATGGTCAAGGCACCGTTCAGGAACCCGTCATTAGTTGTCTCCACCGGGTTCATGTCGGCGTTTGCGTTTCTTCGGCTTCAATATCTTTGAGTATGCGCTTGGCGCGAATAATGTCTTCACTCAGAACCATCACCCGTTGCTGGATCGCGCCAATACTCCCCTCCAGCACCGAGGTATGCTGGTCGAGCACCACGGCGTCGATATTCTCGTCGGCCAGACTGGCGACAATATAGGAAATCCAGACCGGATCATTTGTACGCAAAAGTTCTTCCACCAAAGCCGTCCTCACCCCCTGCATATCGGCACTTTGGGGGACAAAAAGATAATATAAGGGCACATCGCCGCAGGAATCCGCATTCCCTTGACCCGACCTGATCTTAAGCTATGCTCAGGCCAAATTAAAGTCCCCTGCAGAAGAGGCGATTGTGGCTACAATTATCAATCTTGAAGACAGAAAAGACCAGCCGGCAAAAGCATCGCTTGCGCCGCTGATGAGTATTGTTGAAGCAGACCTTGCTGACACCAATGTGATTATTCTGGAGCGTATGCATAGCGATGTCGAGCTGATCCCGACCCTCGCCCGGCACCTGATCGCGGCGGGCGGTAAGCGCTTGCGGCCTGTCCTTACCCTCGGCGCCGCGCGGCTCTGCGGTTATGAGGGGGATCGCGCCAAGAAGCTGGCGGCTTGTGTGGAATTTATTCATACCGCCACGTTGCTCCATGATGATGTGGTCGATGAAAGCGATCTCCGTCGCGGCAATGATACGGCCAATGTCCTCTGGGGCAATCAGGCGAGCGTACTTGTCGGCGATTTCCTGTTCAGCCGGTCGTTCCAGCTGATGGTCGAGGATGGCTCGCTTAAAGTGCTCTCCATTCTCTCCAACGCCTCCGCCGTGATTGCCGAAGGCGAAGTGATGCAGCTAATGAATGTTGGCGATACCAGCACCACCGAAGACAGCTACCTGCAGGTTATTTCATCGAAAACCGCCGCACTCTTTGCCGCCGCCTGTCAAGTTGGCGCTGTCGTCGCCAACCGACCCAAGGCCGAAGAAGAAGCACTTGAAAGCTATGGCCGTAATCTCGGTATTGCTTTTCAGCTGGTTGACGACGCCCTCGATTACTCGGCCGAGCAACAGGCGCTGGGGAAAGCCATCGGCGATGATTTCCGCGAAGGCAAGGTCACCCTTCCCCTCCTGCTCGCCTTCCGGCGCGGGAATGAGAAAGAACGGGCCTTCTGGCGCCGCGTCGTTGAAGATGGCGACCAGCAGGACGGCGATCTTGAAAAAGCAGTAGAGATCATTAAAAAACATCATGCCCTCGACGATACCATCGAACGCGCCCGCCATTACGGCGCCATGGCCAAGGATGCCCTCGGTATTTTTGATGAGAATGAGATCAAGCAAGCCTTGAAAGACGCCGTCGATTTCTCTATCGAGCGCGCCTACTAAGGCCAACCACTAGAAATATAAGGCATCATTTCGCGCTTGCAGTCAGATGCCAAAGCCGAGTATAAGGCATCCTTCGCTGCTTCACGCAGCACCCGGTCGGGGCGTAGCGCAGCCTGGTAGCGCACAGTGTTCGGAACGCTGGGGTCGGAGGTTCAAATCCTCTCGCCCCGACCATTTTTTTTCCAAAGGTCTGGCCTGTATATTTGCCATTTACTTACCTGAAGGCTTTCGAATAAGTGCGTCACGACCAAACAAATTGACGTCCATGTCCATAGCTTGACGAGTGCCGGAATCCAAAAAGCGATTAGGGTCGTCCAAGATATCCATCTCTATTTTTTCTTGTTGAACGTCGGATATACTAGCCGAAATCTTTGCGGCCTTATGAGCCCTACCTTCAATATAGTTCCAAAGTTCACCAGGCAAACCATATTCTGTTGGGCCGCCAAAAGTACCCCTTTTCAAGTTTATTTTGGAGCCCTTCCACTTGCTACCTGGGTTTTGAATAAACCCAAATAGAAAAAACGGCCCCATCTTGACGAATGAGAACGCAATATGGGGCGTTGCCGCGATATCCATCTCAATGGCTCTTAGCAAGTATCTGTTGATATTTTTAGGCATCCCAGAGGTCATGGCGCCACCAATTATTCCTGGCATCAGAACAAGGTGTTGTTCAAACTGGCCGGGATGTAGTTCTTTTCCAAGAAGATACTCGGCCCATCGAGCCAAAGCATCCGACGTCAGCTTCTTTTGGGTTTCCGTCAGGTTGTTTAAGGAAGATTTTTGGTGAAGGTACTTGGTAACTCGCCATGATACTGAAACACAAAACTTCATCATCCAATCTTGATAACCGACCCTCAATTTCGGATTTTGGTTTAAGGGATGAAACATCTTAGTTGCAAATACTGTTTCAGCTTCATTCAACAAACCTTCACAATCTTCACATAGCCATGGTTGCTTCAATCCATCTTGAGCTCTTTGGTTTGGCGTTTCCGCTGCCCTCAGGTACCCTGTGGGAGAAGTGTTTTTTTTCCACCTAAATACAAATGCAGGTATTATATGACTAGTACATAACCCGCCCTTTTCATGACAAAGAGCGCATTCCCCGCTTACTTTTTTCTTCATAGATTATCTGCCAAGCCTACCGCTGATAATTTTCTACTTCCGTGAACTTCTTAACATAAACTCACCAGTAGGGTCATGACCCCGGACATTTATGGTTTATTCATCTGACAATATATACAACTATATGTATGTCTAGACTGAATATATTCAAGATAAGAGGAGAAAATATCGGCCTCTTCCTATAACTCCATTCATTTGCTATTCTGCGTACAGAATAGATGCCAACTGGGAGGGAAGCAGACATGTCGAAGAATTTACGGGAGCGGGCGGAGGTTACGGCACAGGAAGTTCAGGAGATTTTGGGGATCGCCGAGGACGACCGTCCAAAGGAAGTGGCCGACGCCATCGAACATGCGATTATCCGCGCCCTGATCGAGGAACGGTATCGCTGCGCCGACATGGTCCATGACCATATGGAAGAAGATGCGCAGAAAGCCAAATATGTCTCGGAGAAAATCCGCGCTGTCAAATCGGTGCTGATGACCAATCTGAACAGCATGCGCTAACGAAAGGGCCTGTCGCTAACAGGTCGCCTCGACAACATGCCCGCGGATTTTGCTCCGGACTTCGCCGTCGCCGAAGCTCGCGGCGATATGGCTCGCTGCCCGCTCAATCACCTGATCCATCTTGGCCCCGTCCCGACTTTCAATCTCGTTCCCAAGCGGCGTCCCCCCGGCAATAAGCAATGGCTGGATGACGGGGCGAGGTTCCAACGCTTTCCTCCTCAACGGTTGTAATCGAAATATCGGAAAATCCAGCCGCCTCAAGCTCCCGGCCGATCAAATCAACGTCATGATAGCCATGCGGCGTTCGGGCGAGAAATTTTGGCGGGTCCTCCGGAAACAGCTCTGCCGCTGCTTCGGTGACTTTATGAGCAAACTCATTTGCCTCAATACGGTCCCAGACATTGAAGAAAAATGTACCTTTAGGAGAAAGAACACGCCGCGCCTCCGCATAGCCGGCGATGCGGTCGGGAAAGAACATGACACCGAACTGGCAGGCGACTGCATCAAAAGTCCCATCTTCAAATGGAAGGGCCAGGGCATCAGCCTGGCGCCAGGAAATGCGGTCATCCACGCCCTGTTTTTCCGCCGCATGATCAAGCATGGGCTGATTGAGGTCCGTCACCATATATTGGCTGCCGGATTTCAGAAGTTGCGCCAAGGCCCTGGTCACAACCCCACTTCCGGCGGCAACTTCAAGAACGCTGCGAGGATCGCATCCGGCGACGCGACGTGCCAGATCATCGGCATATTTTTCGAAAATCAACGGAACCAGATATGTGTCGTAAAATTCCGGTATTGAGCCCGTGAATACCTTGTCTGTCTCAGCCATGCCCCTCACCTCCCTAAAGAAAATTACAATAAATGATCAACTAGGCAGGTCCAGCGCCAATTCGGTAAATGTGACATTCCCTTGCTGTTCCAGCGCTATTGGTTAATATTGCCAAAAAAAGGCAATAGATTGGCAGGTAAATGGCAGTAAAAGTCCCGTTTCTGAAAGACTTGGAGTTTGAATATGGCGTGTCGGAGCAGTTGTCGCCGTTGATCAGGCGGGTTATTGCCAATAACCCCAGCGCTTTTACTTTCCATGGCTCTGGCACTTATATCATCGGCAAGGGCGAGGTTGCGGTCATTGATCCCGGCCCGCTGGATGATGAGCATATTGCCGCCCTCACCCGCGCGCTCAAAGGTGAGATGGTCACCCATATCCTGATTACTCACACGCATATGGACCATTCTCCAGCGGCGGAGCCACTCAAGCAGCTAACCGGTGCCAAGACCTATGGTTTCGGCCCCCATGGCAGCGGCAAGCCCGATTTGCAGCTGGAAGAAGGCGGCGATATGGATTTCGTGCCGGATGTGACGATCATGGATGGCGACGTCATCGTCGGTAATGGCTGGACGGTTGAGGCCATTCATACGCCCGGCCATCTCTCCAATCATATGTGCTTTGGCCTGCTGGAAGAAAAAACGCTTTTTACCGGCGATCATGTCATGGGCTGGTCGACAACCGTTGTCTCCCCGCCCGATGGCGATATGAGCCCGTTTTAGGCCTGTCGATTAAAAACACAGTTACCATTCACAAAAGTCATCACCACCCTGCCCTGCATACGGCGGCCGTCAT
>NVRR01000172.1 GCA_002732675.1 Sneathiella sp.
GCCCAAAGACAGTCCGGCAAGCAACAACAAATGCGGCATGACGGGCAGGGCTGCAACTGCCGCATCGACTGCGGCCACACCAAAGATCAATATCGGAATATATAAGGGCAAAATCAGTAGAGACAACAGCACACCGCCGCGCCGCATCCCAACCGTCAAGGCCGCCCCCACAGATCCGATCAGACTCAGGGTCGGCGTTCCAATCAGTAATGTTACCGTCAGCGCCCAGATTCCCTCTGTCTGCATATTCAGGGTCAATGCCAATATTGGCGCGACGATAATCAACGGCAGGACCGAGGTTATCCAATGCGCGGTCACTTTTGCGAGAACAAGGGCTTCCAGCGGCAGGGGACCAATGACCAGCAGGTCAAGCGACCCATCTTCGAAATCCGCTTGAAATATCCGGTCAAGCGTGAGCAGACAGGCAAGCAACGCCCCGACCCACAACACACCGGGACCAATCCGGGCCAGGATATTAAGCTCCGGCCCGACGCCCAGCGGAAACAAGACGACGACGATCACGAAGAAACTGAGGCTGAGCGTAATAGCGCTACCCTGACGGTAAGCAAGCAGCATATCACGGCGAATGAGGGTCAAAAATCGGCTCATACAGCACGTCCCACATCAAGATCGAGGATGGAGATATTCGAAAGCTCCAGATCCTGATGGGTCGCGAAAAGCGCCATGCCGCCCTGCTCGAGGTGCTCGGTCAAACGCTGCTTGAAAAGATCCATAAAATGCGTATCGAGGGAACTCACGGGCTCATCCAAAATCCACAACGGCGCTGGGGAGGCGGCAAGCCGTGCCAGCGCAGCGCGCTTTTTCTGCCCCGCTGACAGCAACGCCACGGGTATGTTTTTAAGACCCGCAAGGTCATAGTCCCCGAGTGCCTTTTCTACGTCCGGGGCACCCTGAAATCCTGCCCAGAAGTCCAGGTTTTCGGATACCGTCAAAACAGCTTTCAGCGCATCCTGATGACCCAGATAATGATACTTCCCCTGATATATGTCCGGGTGGCGGGAAACATCTGTCTCTTGCCAGCTCAACACGCCGCCCACAGGTTTCAGCAATTGGGCGCAGATACGTAAGAGCGAAGATTTTCCGGCACCGTTTTTACCCCGCACCCACAACGCCTGTCCGTCAGAAATGCTGAAGGAAACACCGTCAAAAACCAAACGATCTCCTCGCAAACAGGTCAAATTTTGGGCGGACAGGCTCATTAACGGATTACTTTACTCCAGGCATCGGGACCAGGGTCAGGACCCTAACGTCCCACTGACTACAGGAATGCAGTGTTTTGCGCAAATATTTGAAAAGCCGGGTATCGACAGGATTATTCGTAGCTTCGAATATCGTCAATGACCTTGCCGTCATTGGCCAGACTGCCAACGGTGACGAAAGTGGCATTGCCGCGGACTTTACAGATACTCTGAATTGACGCTTCCACCGCATCCTTCAACCCACAGCCACCGTCACCGCCGTCGACTTCGCAGTGCAAGCTCATGGCGTCGGTATTGTCATCGCTTGACACCACCAGCCGTACTTTCCTGATTTCCGAATGACGCTTTTGCACCGCTATTACCTGGGTGGGGTCGACGAACATGCCTTTTACTTTAACCCGCTGATCGGCGCGGCCCATCCAGCCTTTGATGCGGGTATTGGTGCGGCCGCAGGGGCTGTTCCCTGCCAGAATGGCCGACATATCGCCGGTTGCAAAGCGGATCAGCGGATAGGTTTTGTTGAAGCTCGTCACGACTACCTCGCCAACTTCTCCCGGTGCAACCGGATCCCCGGTACCGGGGCGGACAATTTCCACGATCACGCCTTCATCAATGATCATGCCTTCCATGGCACCGCTTTCATAGGCGATCAAGCCAAGGTCCGCCGTGCCGTAGGATTGCACGACCGACGCCATTCCCATCTCTTTCAGGGTTACCCGCAGCGACGGCGGTAAGGCTTCTCCGCCAACACTCGCATGAGTGAGAGAGGACATATCCATGCCGGTCTCGGCGGCTTTTTCCAGCAGGATCCGTAAAAAAGACGGCGTGCCCACATACGCCTTGGGCCGGAGTTCGCTGATCGCCTGCAGCTGCATTTCCGTATTGCCGACCCCGGCCGGAAATACCGGGCAACCAATAGCCCGCGCCCCGCTTTCCATCATACTGCCCGCGGGCGTCATGTGGTAGGAGAAGGTGTTGTGGACCAGATCGCCCGGCCGGAAGCCTGCAGCCCACATAGCCCGCCCCATACGGAAGAAATCCTTGACGTCCTGCCCCGGCTCATAAATCGGGCCCGGCGACATGAAGATATTCGCCAAACTCCCCGTCGGCTCCGCCGTGAGCCCGCCGAAAGGCCGTTGCGCCTTCTGTCTCTCGATTAAATCGGATTTACGGGTAATCGGCAGGGTCGCAAGTGCGTCATAATCTGTAACCGCCTGCGCATCCACCTGCTGCAGAACATCGGCAAAATACGAGGAATTCGCTTTGGCATGATCAATCTGTTGAACAAGCCCGCTAAAAAGAGCGCGTGTCCGCTCTTCCATGTCTCGGGTTTCAAGACGATCATAATATGCATCTGAGGCTGTCATGCGGTACCTTTTATTCTCTCGCAAGGGAAGTTAAGCAAGCCAGCGCTTGCGGCGGCGGTAGTGTTTCACATCCTTGAAGCTCTTACGGCCATCGCCGCCAAGCCCGAGATAGAATTCCTTGACATCTTCATTGTTGGCAAGCTCGGCCGCATTGCCGTCCATCACTACGCGGCCATTTTCAAGAATATAGCCGTAATGGGCATATTTGAGCGCAATCGTTGCGTTTTGCTCAGCAACCAGGAAGCTAACCCCGGTTTCCTCATTGAGGCGTTTGACGATTTCAAATATTTCCTCAACCAGCTGCGGTGCCAGCCCCATAGACGGCTCATCCAGCAGGATCAGGTTCGGCTCTGCCATCAAAGCACGGCCAACAGCAACCATCTGTTGTTCGCCTCCGGAAATATAGCCGGCAAGAGACGTCCGCCGCTCTTTCAATCGCGGAAAATAATGATACACCTTTTCCAGCTCTTTATTGATAACGGCGCGACCCCCTTTTCGGGTATAGGCGCCGGTGAGAAGGTTTTCCTCTACCGTTAAATGTTCAAAACAATGACGTCCTTCCATGACTTGGATAACACCCTCGGTCACCAGTTCGGACGGGGATTTTTTGGTAATATCTACCCCTTTATATTCAATATTGCCTTTCGTAACCTCCCCGCGCTCAGAGCGGAGGAGGTTCGAAACGGCTTTGAGAGTGGTGGTTTTGCCAGCGCCGTTTGCGCCGAGGACGGACACAATGCCGCCCTCCGGCACATACAAAGACACCCCTTTGAGGACCAGGATCACATGGTCATAAATGACCTCGATATTATTGACCCTCAAAAGCGGGCTTTGCGGTTCAGTCACTGATATCCCTCACTCTCAATTGCGCACTTATTCGCAAGCTGTACGGGAAATCCCGCTATCAGCCAGATATTTTGCAGCTGATTTTTTGACTTCCGGTGCAATGATTTCATTGATCGGCTTAATCCAATCAGAAACAATTTCCCAGCTGGAACCGTTCCATTGCTGGATTTTAACACCACCGCCAACACCAATGTGGTTTTCACAACTGACCTTGACTATCGGGACAATCCCAAGCGCGCCATGAGCCTTAGCCCGATCTTCCGTCATATTGAGATTTTCGATACCCCAACGCAATTGTTCAGAAGTAATGGGTCCGTCACCAAATTTATCCATTGCTGTCAGGATGGCTTCATGAGTGAGAATCTGCATCGCGAGCGAGCGATTATAGAGCACCTGCCCAACATTTTTTTCATTCGTACCATTACCTTTGGCATAGACATTTGTCATAATATCCTGAATGACAGGGAAGTCTGTTCCGGATTCGTTTAAGGCCGCACTTTTATAGCCCTTGGCAGCAGCACCCGCCGGAACAGTATCTTGCTCTGCGCCAGACCACCAGTTTCCGATAAATTTATCACGCGGAAAATTAATATTGGCCGCCTCTTTTATGGCTGCCTGGTTCATCACACCCCAACCCCACATCAATACATAGTCGGGTTTGGCCCTGCGAATTCGCAGCCACGTCGCCTTTTGCTCGATACCAGGAAATGACACCGGATATGTCTGTAACTCAAAGCCATATTTTTTGGCCATAACTTCCAGGAAGGGAATTGGCTCTTTTCCATAGGCAATATCAAGATAGACAAGGGCAATTTTCTGACCCTTCAAGGCGTCCATGCCGCCTTCTTGATCACCAATATATTTGATCAAAGCCGTTGCTTGTCCCCAGTAGGTGGCGACCAGCGGAAAGACATATGGGAAAACCGTGCCGTCACCCGCATCAGAACGACCGTAACCCATAGAAATAACGGGAATTTTATCCTTGGGCGAGCGATCTGCAATGGCATATGTCACACCTGTACTAATGGGATGATAGACGAGAGCGCCATTATGATTATTCTTCGTCCGCTCATAGCATTCAACTCCACGGTCCGTATTATATCCAAATTCACATTCTTCAGTTACGACTTTCACACCACGGACACCGCCGTCCCGTTCATTGATCATATTCCAGTAATCAGCGAACCCATTGGCAATCGGAATCCCACCGGGGGCAAACGGACCAGTACGATAGACAAGATTGGGTAGATACAAACTTTCTTCAGCAGCCGCGGGGGCCGGAACGGTGAAGGGCGCAGCCAGAACGGCGGCACCTATGACACTCAAAAACATATGTTTTAGTTTCATTTTTTCCTCCCAGGTTAAATCTCATAATGACGGACTATTGCCGTCGAGACTACAATCGCCGCGAATAGCGGACGGCGAATTCTTAATATGGAAATGGCCAGGTTCTCAATTTCTCCTTACCGATGCTCCATAGTCTTGCAAGCCCGTGGGGCTCAACAATCAGAAAAAAGATAATCAGGGCGCCAAATACCATAAACTGGATATGTTCTATCAAATCAACAGCGATATTCAGGCCCAACAACGGCGGCACACTGTTCAACAATATTGGTAGCAAGGTAATAAAAGCGGCGCCGATAAAGGCACCCAGAATACTGCCAAGGCCCCCAATAATAATCATAAACAAAATGGAAAAGGAGCGATTAATGCCAAATGCCTCGGGTTCCACCGTTCCCAAATGCACGAAAGCCCATAGCGCGCCGGCGACACCGCAGAGAAACGAACTCACGGCAAAGGCTGACAATTTCGTATTGAGCGGCTTGAATCCGATAATTTCGGCGGCGATGTCCATATCCCGAACCGCCATCCAGCCACGCCCGATATGACTGCGCACAAGATTCTTTGTCGCTAACGCCAGAACGACGACGAAGGAGAGTGTAAACAGATATTTTCGGACGGCGGTATCAAAGACGAATTCTATATCCGTGAACGGAATACCAATGGCCAGCGGCGGTGCGGTGATAACGCCGGATGCACTGTAATTGGTGAACCATCCAACTTTAACAAACAGCCATTCGATAAAAAACTGCGCGGCCAAGGTGGCAACAGCTAAGTAGAACCCCTTTATCCGCATGCTAGGAATACCAAACATAATCCCCACCCCTGCCGCCATGAGACCGCCCATCAACAGGACGATGATAATTGGCATATCCGGAACACCGGTTGCGAATTTATAGGCGGCAAAGGCCCCTACTGCCATAAACGCACCCGTTCCCAAGGATAACTGGCCCGCATACCCTGTCAGAACGTTGAGACCCAGGGCGGCAAGAGACAGGATAAGAAACGGGATCAGAATGGCGGACACAAAATATTCGCTCGCCGCAAACGGCAAGACAAAGAAGGCGACGAATAGAATCAGGAAAATGCCAATTCTGTCCTGACGGATCGGAAAAATAGCCTGATCCTGTTTGTAATTGGAGCTGAATTGACCAGCCTCGCGATAAAACATCCTGGCTACACCCTCTCGATAATTTTGTCGCCAAACAGGCCTTGCGGCCGGAAGAACAGGAAGACCATTGCCAGCATATAAGCAAACCAGTTCTCAATAGCGCCCCCTATGAAAGGACCAATATAAATCTCTGCCAGTTTTTCCCCGGCGCCAATAATCAACCCGCCAACAATCGCCCCGGGAATGGAGGTAAAGCCACCCAGCATAAGAACCGGCAAGGCTTTCAGCGCGATCAGGCTCAGGCTGAACTGAACGCCGAGTTTTGTCCCCCACATGATCCCGGCAATCAGTCCGACAAAGCCCGCAACCGACCAGACAATGACCCAGATATGCTTGAGGGAAATCCCCACGGACAAGGCAGCCTGATGATCATCGGCCACGGCGCGCAGGGCACGGCCAATCCGGGTTTTGTTGAAAAATATAGCCAATGCCACAACCATGACAGCCGCCACGAACCCGGCAAATAATTCAAGCTTATCAATCAAGATGGTATCGAAAAGGAACATCGGGCCGGTCGGAATACCAATATCAAGAACTTTGATATCACTGCCCCAAATAGTCTGGCCAAAGCCATCGAGAAAGAAGGTGATGCCAATCGTCGCCATGAACAGAATGATCGGTTCCTGATTGACCAACTTACCAAGCACCAGCTTCTCCACCAGATAGGCGAAAACAACCATGATGCCCATTGCCATAACAAAGGCAACTGGCCAGGGAACGCCCAGTTTCTCCTGCACGCCGACAAAACTGAGAGCAGCAAACAGCACCATGGCGCCTTGCGAGAAATTAAAGACACCGGAGGCCTTGAAAACCAGGACGAATCCCAACGCGATAAGGGAATACAGCGTTCCCGTCAGCAGACCGCTGATCAGCACTTCCAGAAAAAAATAAAACTCGTCTAAAA
>NVRR01000173.1 GCA_002732675.1 Sneathiella sp.
ACCCTGACGGGCGGCGCCGGGGACGATATTCTCAAAGGTGGGGATGGTGCGGATAGCTATCAGTTTGCTCGAGGCGACGGGCAAGATGTGATTAATGATTTCGCGACGGATGGCTCCTCTGATACGCTTGTTCTCAATACAGGCATCGATCATGATCAGTTGTGGTTTGAACAGACCGGCGATGATCTGCTGATTTCTGTTATTGGTAGTAGCGATCAGATTACGGTGGAAAATTGGTACGCTTCCGCCGACAACGAGATTGAAAGTATTGAGACTAGCGATGGACAGGTGGCAGATTTCAGCGGCGTCGAAGCTCTCGTCTCGGCCATGGCCAGCTTCTCACCTCCTGGCGGCGCTGCGATAGACCTTTCTGATCCGACCTATGATCCGTTGGATACTGTCCTCGCGTCCTCTTGGCAGGCGTCTGTATAGGTGATCAAGAAACACACGGCTGCTGATAATTGTTAGCAGCCGTGTGCATTTGAATTATTTCAGTAAAATTGCGCCGTTCGATAGATGAACAGCCTTAGCAACTGTTTACTTAGGCTAGCTTCTTAAACTGATTAATGCCGGAAAGCACTGAATAGAGCGGCGAGCATTGCGGGCCTATTCTCCTATGGAAAGCTTGTCAAACAGCTTCACTGTCTCGACTATAATCCGTGTGGTCATTTTCAGAGCTGCCAGATCAATGGTTGCCGGAAGATCTATAGGTGATTGATATGCCCGGAAAATTACCTGGCGATTGGAAACAAGGACCCAATTAGAGGAGCCGGGATTGTCAATATAGCCTCTCAACATTGTTTCATCTTCTTTCGGTAGTACTGTGACGCTAACCGCAGGAATGCTATTCAAGAAGAATTCCTGGCGCCCGCAGGCTTGACGCCGCCGCCCGCATATTCATTAAAATGCCATATCACACCGTAATTCGATAAGCCTTTGATTTCATAGGAATTTCAGTTTTATCGGCGCTTATTGCCGAAAACTTTCCTAAAACTAAAGAGGAAACGAAAGCTTTTGTTTAGAATATACTGGTACCCAAGATAGAGACGCATTCCGCCAATATCTGCCGTCTTCAATGGATTGGAGACGGAAAGACGAGCGGAGCGGTAATCTGCCGAGGAGAGACCCTATGGCCTATGCCATTCAGATGATCCAGCCGACAACGCGCAGGCGTACCATTGGGTATACTGGCGTGTCATGGACATGTCTGTTTTTTGGCCCGCTCCCAGCGTTGTACCGCGGGCATATTTTTGGCTTTATTGGTATGACGCTGATTAATCTGGCGACTTTTGGACTGTCTGCGCTGGTGTTTATCTTCGTCTATAATGCCTGGCATTATCATTCTCTGTTAGCGCGGGGGTTTTCGCCCGCGGGCCATAAATATGGAAATGTTTCACATAATGTGGTCAGAATGGCGGGTGGAAATAACGACAATCTGGACGACATATTTGATTCAGACGTGCCAGATGCTTATCCGAGGGGTGTCAGCATGGCATCGCCTGAACTCTCCGAGCGCTTGATTGATGACTACCGGCCCGGCCCGTTTTCGAAGAAGTAGGTATTGCCGGGACTAAGTAGGACTGTGTTCGTGCCTGATTGCGAATTCTGTTAACCATACGCATACCAGTGTCCTTAATAAAAATAGTTAATGTTGCATAAATAACAACAACTTGAGCTATTTCGGGGAAATCGAGGCTATTTGGAAATAATTACCCAATCTTGCTAAAATTTTATGATAATGTTTGCCGTATTAGATAAGTGCTACGATTTCGCAAGTATCCTTTGATGAATTTAGGAGGCCAGTATGATTTTGAAAAAAGTTAAATATGCCGTGGCGGCACTTTCCTTGTCAGCCTTTATGGCGGCTCCGGGTGTGGCGGCGACGAATTACATTGTTAATGGCGGATTTGAAGACGGCGTGGGAATGGGAAACAACTCCTGGGGCGTTTATGATGCTATTCCTGGCTGGGCGACGACGATGGGCCGCGGGATTGAAGTGCAGAACGGCAATAATATCGGCGGTGCAACTCCATACGAGGGATTGCGAAAAGTCGAGCTCGACAGCCATAACCGCTCCGGCACCGGTAGTAGTAATGACAATACTAACTCTGGCATGCAGCAGAAGTTGACTCTTGGTGCGGGGACCTATGAATTTTCCTTTGCCTATCTGGGACGGACAAATGACGAAAATACCAATGGTATTGGCTATAGCCTTATGAATGGTATTCTAAACGACGCGGTCACAGGTCAAAGAACTGATGGCTGGGTTGTGCTCAGCCACTTATTCACATTGGATGCCATAACGGACATTTTTGTGAATTTCTGGGCGAAGGGCACCGAAGATACATATGGCGGCTATCTGGATGATGTGCGTATCTCCGCAGTTCCATTGCCAGCAGCCTTGCCACTCTATGGCGCCGGTCTCGCTGTAATGGGCCTCATCGGATGGCAACGCAAGCGTAAAGCGGCAGCTGCTACTGTCTGACGCTACATAATATTTGGGAAAAGCGGTGCAATGTTCAGCACCGCTTTTTTTATGCCTGTTTGCCGGAGACACCCCTTTACCTTTGCCCATATTTCTTTGATACTTCTTGGTAATGATACGGGGAGATCGGGATGTATATTTCACAATTACTGACACGGGCGGCGCAAACTCGGCGTGACCAGATTGCGACGATTTGCTCTGGCAGAGAGCATACATATGGACAATTTGCGCAAAGAGTTCAAAAATTTGCGGGTGCCTTGAAAGGGCTTGGCATTGGTGATGGTGAGCGGGTTGCTATTCTGGCCCATAATTCCGATAGATATCTGGAATTTTATTACGCGACGCCGTGGGCGGGCGGGGTTTTCGTTCCGGTCAATACAAGACTTGCCGTGCCTGAATTCGCCTATTGGCTCAATGATTCAGGCGCCGAAATTCTGCTGGTGGATGATGCTTTTATAGGAGTGGTACCGGAACTGCGGAAGTTAGTGGGCAGCCTTCGCCATATTATCTATATTGGCGACGGTGACACACCGTCTGAAATGCTGAACTACGAAACGCTCGTTTCTGAAAATGACCCGGTTGCCGATGCCGGGCGCAATAATAATGATCTCGCCGGGCTTTTCTACACAGGCGGGACGACAGGCGTTGCCAAGGGGGTGATGCTCAGCCACCGTAACTTTCTTGCCAATACATTAAACAGTATGCCGGCATTCAATTTTCAGGAAGGCGCTCGTTGGCTGCATGTTGCGCCGATGTTTCATATTGCCGATGGCTGCGCCGTCTTTGGCGCGACCATGGGCATGAGTACGCATGTGTTCATTCCGGGCTTCACACCGGCCGGGACCATGCAGGCCATACAGGACCATAGAGTGACAAACACGCTTCTGGTGCCGACAATGGTCAACATGGTCGTGAACGATCCAACTGTCGGCGACTATGATCTTTCGAGCATCAGGGACATTGTGTATGGGGCCTCTCCGATGCCGGAGGCGGTTATTGTCAAGGCATTGGAGATTCTACCCAATTGCGGTTTCACCCACGCTTACGGCCAGACGGAATGTGCACCCCTTGTGACTTATACGGGCCCTGAATTTCATGTGCTGGAAGGGCCAAACGCCGGGCGCTTCAAATCTGCGGGGCGGGCGGCTTATGCTGTTGATGTCCGGGTTTTTGATGAAAATGATGATGAAGTTCCTTATGGCACGGTTGGCGAGGTCTGCGTGCGTGGCGCCAATGTGATGGTGGGATACTGGAACAAGCCCGAACAGACAGCGCAAGCGTTGCGCGGCGGGTGGATGCATACCGGTGATGGCGGCTATATGGATGAGCAGGGATTTGTCTATATCGTTGATCGGATGAAGGATATGATTATCTCTGGCGGCGAGAATATTTTCTCTGCCGAGGTAGAAAATACGCTGCATCAGCATCTCGCCATTGCCGAATGTGCTGTTATCGGTATTCCTCACGAAAAATGGGGGGAGCAGGTTCATGCGGTTGTCCGCTTGCATGACGGGAAGTCGGCGACTGATCAGGAGCTGATTGAGTTCAGCCATACGCTGATCGCCGGATTTAAATGCCCGAGGAGCGTTTCCTTCGTCAGCGATCCCTTACCGCTTTCGGGCGCGGGCAAGATCCTCAAAACCGAACTCCGCAAACCCTATTGGACGGACAAGGGCAAACAGGTCAGTTAGGGTCTAGCTTATCCTGTCTCTTTTCGGACCGTGCAATCGCGGATCTCGACCCGTCGACGGGGCAGGCTCTTACTGTTGTCCTCGCCGCGGCCGATCATATAGGCGGCAGACTGGTTAATCCCGGCTTCTGACATCAGCGCCATGACCGCTTCGGCACGGCGGCGGGACAGGCGATAATTGTCGAAGCTGGACCCGCTGGGATCTGAATAGCCCGAGACGACGATGAATTGGCTCTCGGCTTCGCTATATTCATAGGCCAGTTTCTTGATCAGATCGATGGTGCTGGTTTCGGTGACCTGCGTCGAGCCGATATTGAATTCGATGACGAGATGCGGGTCAATTTCCCAGCAATATGCCGGGATGGTTGCGACAATGCGCTTGGTATGGTCATGTTCGACGGCCTGCAACTCATCGGCGACACGCTCCAGCCCTTGCTGTAGAATTTGCAAGTCTCCGCCAGACCGTTCGGTGCTTTTCTCCAGATCCTCCAGTTTACGGGTGAGGCTGGAGGTATCGATAGCGCCCCGCGCTGTTGTTGATTTGGTGAGAGACACAAGTTTATCATTGGTTTGCTGGACGGTTTGAGCAAGGAGCGTAATTTTCTCATCAAGGTTTGCGATGTCCGGGCCGGCGGCTGCCGTGCTCCCATTAATGAGCGGCCCAAGATCTTGATTGGGAACCGCAAATGGCAATCGGGTGCTGCCATTAAAGAACATCTCGAAGCGTCCGGTGGATCCCAGATAGAGGACGGGTGTCGCCGTCGGCTTGGTATTCAGGATCACCACCGGAAAGGTGAAGAAATTGCGCAAGCTATCGGAAAATTTATCAGCGATATTCAAATCTTCGGGCAGTTCTGCCAGCCCGTTCCGGCACATGCTGGAAATGTTTAATCCGGGATAAAGGGTCGACGTGCTTGCAGATGTCGATATCTTCCCGTTCGCGACCTCAATGATGCAATTGCGCATTTTTTTGGCTTCATGGCCTGCATATAATACGGCGGCGAAAGATGTCATAGCCATCAGCAGGATTGTCATGAAGAAACGATGGTTATTAAACGTAACAACCATGAAATAGCGCTGATAAAACTGTCCGGAAGTGAGCAAGGGGTGGCCGGGCGTTTTGCTATCCGATGCCTTTTTATGCTTGATAATCGAACGGACGAGATGTTCGCGGCCGATCAAAAGGCTTGAGGGATGTTTTCTGCTTCTTTTGGGAAACAATATGACAAACATATGGAGAAAATTGAGGATGAAAACACCAACGCTCAGCCCGACTATCTTTAATCGATACCCAATTTTTAAATGTTGGCGGGACGTGAGAATGATCATCCAGACCAGTAGCCAGATGCAGAAAATAATCGCGACGATCACAGCGTATAGAAACCAGAGCTTTAACACCACAACCGTCAACAGGCCGCCGCTTCGGAACATGCTGATAAAGAAATCCGAAATTCCGGCATAATTGAAGTAGTTTAAATCGAAGATGCCGAAGATGAGAGTGTCGAAATAGATACCAAAGAAGAAGAAATATACAAGCAAAACAGTGGTCAGAAAGGGGACTAACAGCGCAAGGCTATATGTTCTGTTGACCCGCATATGGATTTCGCAGAATATTTCGTCATCCAGAGCCTTGTTTCTGCATCGTTTACCTGAGCGGGTTATTCCTTCGCACTGCATTTTTAGGACCTCTTGTTTGCGTTCAAATTCTATTCTTAAAATGGTAAATAAAATAATTAATACAAGTTAGAGTGGTGTAAAATCCGAAAAGCACTGTAATCATCGCCAATGAGTGGCCTAATGCTTGTTCTTGTATTCAGAAGGTACTAGTTAGATAGACAACAAATATTTGCGAAAAAAGGTACCCATATGCCCGAATATAAATCGAGAACGACGACCCATGGCCGGAATATGGCCGGTGCTCGCGCCCTCTGGCGTGCCACGGGTATGGGGGACGATGATTTTGACAAACCGATCATCGCAATCTCCAATTCCTTCACGCAGTTCGTGCCAGGGCATGTGCATCTTAAAGATCTCGGGCAGCTGGTGGCGCGGGAGATAGAGAAATGCGGCGGCGTTGCCAAGGAGTTTAACACCATCGCTGTCGACGACGGGATCGCTATGGGCCATGACGGCATGCTCTATAGCCTGCCATCGCGGGAGGTCATTGCGGACGCAGTTGAATATATGGTTAATGGCCATTGCGCCGATGCGCTGGTCTGTATTTCCAATTGCGATAAAATAACGCCGGGTATGTTTATGGCCGCCATGCGGCTTAATATTCCGACCGTGTTTGTCTCTGGCGGACCTATGGAGGCAGGCAAGGGCATGGCCGATGGCAAGGAAATCGGGCTTGATCTGGTGGATGCCATGGTCATGGCCGCGGACCCTGCGGTGTCGGATGCGGAAGTAGAGGCGGTGGAGCGTTCTGCCTGTCCGACTTGCGGGTCCTGTTCGGGCATGTTTACTGCCAATTCCATGAACTGCCTGACCGAGGCATTGGGGCTGGCGCTGCCGGGGAATGGCAGCATGCTCGCGACCCATGCGGACCGTAAACAGCTTTTCCTGGATGCGGCGCGGACCATCGTCGATATTACCCGTCGCCATTATGAAATGGATGAGCCGGGACTGTTGCCGCGGGATATCGCGTCGTTCAAGGCGTTTGAAAATGCCAT
>NVRR01000174.1 GCA_002732675.1 Sneathiella sp.
TGTCCCGCGGGACGTATATTTTCCCGCCGAAACCCAGCATGAAACTGATCACAGATGTGGTCAGCTACACGTATAAAGAAATGCCTAAATGGAACCCGACCAACGTCTGTTCCTATCACTTGCAAGAAGCGGGCGCGACACCGGTGCAGGAGCTGTCCTTTGCCCTTGCAACAGCGATTGCGGTGTTGGATGCGGTGCAAGAGAGCGGTCAGATCGGTGCTAATGATTTTGCAGCGGCAACCGGGCGCATCAGCTTCTTCGTGAATGCCGGCATCCGCTTTATTACGGAAATGTGCAAAATGCGGGCTTTTGTCGATTTGTGGGACGAAATCCTGCAGGAGCGCTACGGCGTGACAGAGGAAAAATTCCGGCGCTTTCGCTACGGTGTTCAGGTCAATTCTCTTGGTCTCACGGAACAACAGCCGGAAAATAACGTCTATCGTATCTTGCTGGAAATGCTGGCAGTTGTTCTCTCAAAAAATGCCCGCGCCCGCGCCGTGCAGCTTCCTGCCTGGAATGAAGCGCTTGGCCTGCCCCGGCCATGGGATCAGCAATGGTCGCTGCGATTGCAGCAAATCGTCGCGTTCGAAACGGATTTGCTGGAATTTGGCGATATATTCGAAGGCTCCATTGAAATTGACCGTAAAGTTGAAGAGCTTAAAACAGCCGCGCGGGAAGAATTGCGCCTTATTGAGGATATGGGCGGCGCGGTCGCTGCCGTAGACACCGGCTATTTGAAAGAATGCCTGGTGCAATCCAACACGAAACGGGTCCAGTCCGTCATTTCCGGCGAACTTCCGGTAGTCGGCGTCAATAGGTTCACGGAAAGTGCGCCCTCCCCGCTCACCCGGGAAGGCGATGGCAGCATCATGACCGTTGATCCCGCTGCAGAATCGGAGCAACTGGAAAGACTGAACAGCTGGCGCGAGGCCCGCGATGATGGTGCCGTCAAACGAGCGCTGGAGGCGTTATCCGCCGCTGCCAATAGCGGAGATAATATCATGCCCGCCTCGATCCAGGCGGCAAAGGCCGGTGTGACGACCGGTGAATGGTCCGAAGCACTCCGCAAAACCTATGGCGAATATCGGGCACCGACCGGGGTCAGCAGCAGTGTTTCCAATGCGGGTAGTGCTTTCCTCGACCCCGCCCGCGAAAAAGTCGCGGCGGCGGCCCGCGAGTTGGGCATGCCGCTCAAGGTCCTGATAGGCAAACCAGGCCTCGACGGGCATTCAAACGGCGCCGAGCAGATCGCTGTGGCGGCGCGTGATAGCGGCATGCAGGTTGTCTATGACGGCATCCGCCTGACTCCGGATCAGATCGTCAAGGCGGCACTCGATGGCTCGGTTCATATTGTCGGCCTCTCGATCCTCTCGGGATCCCACATATCTCTGGCAACAGAAGTCTGCGAAAAGTTAAAAGCTGCGGGCGCCCAGGACATTCCCGTCGTTGTCGGCGGAATTATCCCGCCCGAGGATGCCGAGAAGTTAAAAGCCGCAGGTGTGACCGCCATCTATACTCCCAAGGATTTTGACATGGCCGGGATCATCATCGATATGGTTGACATCATCATGAAGTATGAGGACGTCGCCTAACCGGCAAGATTCGCGAAAAAATTAACCATAACAAGCCATTTTCAGGACTTCTTCGGGCTGGTAACCATAATCGCGTAAGGATTTGATTGTTGCATCCTTGTCACGTTTCGAGAGGCGTCGACCTTTCGTATCGGAGATCAATCCATGGTGAAAATAAGCCGGTGTCGGCAGTTCCAACAGGGCCTGCAAAAGACGGTGAATATGCGTTGATGTAAACAGATCCTGCCCGCGAACAACCAGGTTAATTCCCTGAATAGCGTCGTCAAATGTGACCGCGAGATGATAGCTTGTTGGCGTATCTTTTCGAGCCAGAATAACGTCCCCGAAAGATGCCGGATAGCAACGGATATACCCCTTGTCCCGCTCCAGGAAGGTCAGTTCAGATTGCCCGGCAGCGGCCAGCGCATTAACCATATCCAGCCGCAGCGCGTATGGATCGCCTTTCTCATACCGACGTTGTTTTTCTGCCGTGGATAAATCCCGACATGTCCCGGGGTATATAAGGCTTTGCGCATCATGCGGCGCTGACTTGCTCCGCGCAATTTCGGCGGCGATTTCGCGTCGCGTACAAAAGCATGGATATATAAGACCACGGTCGCTCAGTTTTGAAAGTAGCGCGGCATAGTCCTCCATATGTTCACTCTGGCGGCGCACAGGTTGTTCCCATTTTAATCCCAGCCAAGCAAGATCTTCATAGATCGCTTCTTCAAATTCAAGGCGGCATCGGCCCGCATCGATATCCTCCATACGCAGTAAAAATTTCCCGCCGCTTTCCCGCGCAATTTTTGCGGCAAGGGAGGCAGAATAAACATGGCCTATATGGAGGTTGCCGGTTGGGCTTGGTGCGAAACGTGTGATGTATTTCATATGGTTAACAGGCTCACGCTCCGAAAAAAAAGACGATAATACGATTAAAGTTTTACTGGTTTTGCTTGTCAGCCGCCAACACGGACACTAGCCTTGTTAATACTTTATTAATAATAATTAATTTCAGCAGGCGGGACAAATGTTTAGAAAAATTTTGATCGCACTAAATATATTAATGTTGGCAACAGCCTGTGCGTTGCCCATAAGTCAGAATTATGAAATCAACAGTGCCATGGAAAAGTATGAGATCGCCTATCGCGAGCTCGTTAAAAATGACCCGTCTGCGGAACAGAATATCGACACGATGCACGATGTTCTGCTGACTGTCGACCGTCGCTATGTCGATAAGATCGATCCCCATCTTCTCGTCGACAAGGCAATCGCCGGCTTGCGAGAAGGCCCGTCGACTGGCAATGATGAAAAAGATCCGACCACCCGCGCCCTCAACGCCATGTTTGCGTCCCTTGATCGTTATACAGGTTATATGACGCCGACAAACTTTACCAGCTATCAGGAAAGTCTGGAGGGACGCTTTGTCGGCCTCGGCATTCATATCAAGATGATTGATGACGTGCTGACAATTATGAGCACGCTGAAAGGCTCCGGGGCGGAAGAAGCCAATTTGCAGGAAGGCGATAAAATCACCCATGTTGATGGGATTGCCATTAACGGTCTTAATCTTCAAAAAGCGCGCGGTATCTTGCGCGGACCTTCTGGAACATGGGCTGCCCTGACCATCCAGCGCGAAGGCCTAAAGGATCTTCTCGTTATTGACGTCATACGGCGCCCGGTCGAAATCGCCGCTGTCGAGCATCACATTGATGGCGATATCGGCTATATCCGGATTTTCTCGTTCACCCGTAAAACCGGTCCCGGAGTGGCCCAGGCACTTGAAAGTTTCGAACAACAGCTCGGGCCCCGCCTTTGTGGCGTTATTCTGGATATGCGCAATAATCCCGGTGGATTGGTTTCGGCCGCAGAAGACGTCGCCAGCGCCTTTATGGATGGCGGCAACATCTACGCCGTCAAAAGCAGAGGTCGGGACCTGATGGCAAGAGATGCCGATCGAGGTGACCGTATTGACGGTGCTCCTATCGTGGTGATGTTGAACAAGTCATCGGCTTCTTCATCCGAAATCGTTGCGGGCGCGCTGCAAAGCCAACACCGGGCGAAACTGTTTGGCGAGAAAAGCTATGGCAAAGGTCTCATGCAGACTTTATTACCGCTCGATAACGGCGGTGGCCTACGGCTAACAACCGGCCGGTTTACGGCAGGCGGCGGCCCAACTTTCCACGGTATCGGGCTGCAGCCAGATATTCCGGATATCAAAGGCAAAGATGAGACCGATAGTGTACAAATCCGTCGGGCAGCGAAGAGCCTGAATTGTAATCCAACAATCACGACGGCACTTGCCACTACACAATGACGGAAACGGATACACTCCCGGTCGCCTTGGCACATCTTGTCGACCGGGATCCCGATTTTTCCGCTGCCCTTGACCTTATCCAGCCGCTGCCCGACCGGACGCGCCCGGCAGGGTTCGAGCACCTAACCAAGATCATCATTGAACAACAGGTCTCACTGGCCAGTGCCGATGCGATCTGGAAACGGATGATTGCCGCCGTAAGGCCCTTCTCGCCGGAGGTTTTAGGTAAATTCACAGAGGAAGAACTGCGCGCCATTGGCCTGAGCAGGCAGAAGGCCCGATATTGCCGGGCCTTGGCCGATGAGATATTAAGCCAGCGGCTTATCTTGGAAAGCCTTCATGAATTGGAAGATGAACAGGTTCTTGAGCAGCTCACCCGGGTCAAGGGCATCGGTCGCTGGACCGCGGAAATTTACATGATGGCCTGCCTTGGGCGGAACGATATATGGCCGGCGGGCGACGTGGCCTTGCAATCCGCCATGGGGCATCTTAAAAACCATGAAGTACGGCCCAATATCGAACAGATGGACCAGCTGGCTGAACCACTTCGCCCCTACCGGACCGTTGCCGCGCGGGTGCTCTGGCGCTACTATGCGGATGTGGTCCAGGCGCGACCGCAAAAACCTGTCGCCAAAGAGTAACTCACATGCCCCCTATTCCGACCCTTAACGGCCCGCGTCTCGATCCATTGAACGGCGCGAGCCCGAGAAACCTTGTCATTCTTCTCCATGGCTACGGCGCCGACGGCGATGATCTGATCGGCCTCGCAAACTATTGGCAGCGGGATTTTCCGCACACAGTCTTTGTCGCGCCCCATGCCCCAGAGCCCTGTGAGCTCTCACCTTTCGGTCGCCAATGGTTCAGCCTTGAAAAGTATGATCCTGATTTGCACAGGCGCGACCCGAAAGCCGCCGCCACCGCGTTCGAGCAAATGATCGACGGGGCAAAAACCGCGAGCCTTGCTATCGATCAATTTCTCGGCGCAGAAATGGCCCGCCTGAGTTTTTCATTCAAGGATGTGGCCTTTGTTGGTTTCAGTCAGGGGACCATGCTGTCGTTATATACAGGCCTTCGGGAGGCCGAAGCACCGGCTGGGATATTGGGATATTCCGGAGCGCTCATCGGTGCTGAACGATTGGCGACGGAAATTCGCTGCCGCCCGCCGGTTTGCCTGGTTCACGGAGAGAATGACGAAATGGTGCCCTTTGCCTCCCTCGCCCACGCTGCCAGCGCTCTGAAAGCCGCCGATATACCGACAGTGACACATGCGAGGCCGGGGCTGGGCCATGGCATCGATGAAAAAGGGCTTGAAATCGGGCGAGAATTCCTAAAATCAATATTTATCTAATATAAAGGCGCTTAAATCAATATACAGTAGGTTCATATTTATATCATACAAAATACCGTATAAACATTTGCAATTCGCCCGCGAACACGCCAAAATTCGGTTTATGATAGCAAATTTGGAGACTTGAGACGGTGCAAATGTCGGGAGAAAAATTTTCTGCCCTTGTCCTGAACGCCGATTACCGGCCGCTCAGCTATTTTCCGTTGTCCCTCTGGTCCTGGCAAGATGCCCTCAAATCGGTTTTTCTGGATCGCGTCCATATCGTCTCGGAATATGATCGGGTCGTACATTCTCCAAGCCTTGAGATGCGCCTGCCCAGCGTGATCAGCCTGAAACGTTATATCAAGCAAAGCAAATATCCGGCATTTACCCGCTTCAACCTTTTCCTGCGTGATGGATTTCGCTGCCAGTATTGCGGATCCGGCGATGAGCTTACCTTCGATCACGTGTTGCCACGACGGCTTGGCGGTCAGACAAGTTGGGGAAACATCACGACGGCCTGTGCGCCATGCAACATGAAGAAAGGAGGCAGGCTTGATCGCGAAGCAAACATGTTCCCTGAAATCCGCCCCTATATACCGACACCACAATTGCTCAACCATCAGGGCCGCGCATTCCCGCCTAATTACCTCCATGAAAGCTGGCGGGATTATCTATATTGGGACACCGAACTGGAAGAATAAATTGACCGTCCCTTTCTCTTGTCTTCTCCTCTCTTGCCATTCGAATGCAGGAACGTCTATATAGAGGTCGAACTGAAATCGTTCCCTTTTTTCTTCAAAGATGTGATGCACGATGAGCTATGGACTAGGTCTTTCCGAAAAAAAACAATCGCGGCAACGGCGAAACCGTTTCTTCAAGTTTATCCTGTATATTCTTGTTCTGGGTGGTATCGGGGTTTATGGCTATTACGAAGGCCAGGCCGAAGGTGAGCGAATGATCTCCAATGCCGAGGATCAGGTGCTCGTTCTGACCAGCGAGAATAAGCGGTTGATTGAGCAAACGCGAGCCGCGACCGAAAAGCAAAGCTCCGCACTTGCTGAGGCCCGCTCCTGGCGCGACAAGTTCGAGCATGAAATCCCGAGCGGGGCAACCCGTGAAATTCTGAAAATGGTACAGGTGCGCCTGAAAGAAGGGCTAGAACCCGAACGGCTCAAAACGCTGATCGGTCTCGCCCAGAACAGCCAGAATTGTGATGCGGCGCCGGAAACCAAACGGTTTATTGTTAATACGCCGATTTCCACCCGCCCCGACAACTCAGTTAGCCTCGGAAAAGGTACGATCACGGTCACCGCAAAAGGCCTGTCCGCAGTCAATGCCGAGAAGAAAGTCGAAGCCTGGTATGATCCAAGCCAACCGGTTGAAATCACTTTCACTCAACTCGGCGGCAAGCAGGAAACAATGAAGGGTATTCTCCCTCTCCATAAAAGCGTGGTGTTTGGCGGCAACGAATATCGTTTCAGTATCTTGGCAGGCAAGCAAAGCTTCGCGACCATCTCCGCCAATAGATGTGATTTCCCGTAAAATCAGACCCTTGATGAAAGCCAGATAGCAAGCCGGGAGCCTGCTTTTACGGCCGACGTA
>NVRR01000175.1 GCA_002732675.1 Sneathiella sp.
CGACAAGGACCGTAATGCGGTTTCCTTTATCAATTCCGTCTATGAAGGCTTTGGGTCTGGCATCACCTGCCCTGATACCGGTGTTATATTCCAGAACCGGGGTGCGGGCTTTGTCATTGAACCTGATCATCCAAACTGCGTCGCCCCCGGCAAGCGGCCCATGCATACCATTATCCCCGGCATGGTGACCCGGGGCAATCAGGCGACAGTCTGCTTTGGGGTGATGGGCGGCGGATATCAGCCCGTGGGCCACACCCATGTGCTCACCAATATCTGGGACTTTGGTATGGATCCGCAGGAGGCGATTGATAGCCCGCGCGCTTTCTACAATGCCGGGACATTAGAGGTGGAAGAAGGAATTCCAGCCAATGTTCGTCAGGAATTAACCGAGATGGGCTATCAGCTAAAAGATACGCCAATGCCTCTAGGGGGGGCTCAGATCATCGTGATCGATCCAGAAAGTGGCGTGCTGTCGGCTGGAACAGAATCTCGCAAGGACGGCTGCGCACTCGCGTACTAGCCATCCTTACTGATACTCTACGCCGTGGCGATAGACTTGCCGCTGGCGCCTAATTCGTCGCAAGCCTGCTGAACCCGCTCTGCCATGGATGTTTCACATGCCCGGAGCCAGGCCCGTGGGTCATATAGCTTTTTGAACGGGGTGCCGGTATCGGGGTCAATCTGGTATTTGAAGGCTGCAGGATGCGCCTCAACGTAAGATCCAACGGCTTTGGAGAAAGCAAACTGCGTATCGGTATCCACGTTCATCTTGAAGACACCATAACTGACGGCTTCTTTAATTTCGTCAGGGCTTGAACCGGAACCACCGTGGAAAACGAAATCCAGTGGTTTTTCGCCTGTATCATGGATATTGCGGACATGAGCCTGAGACTGTTGCAGAATTTCCGGACGCAGTTGGACGTTCCCGGGTTTATAAACCCCATGAACATTACCGAAAGCGGCGGCGACGGAGAAATGTCCGATCGGCGATAGACGATCATATGCCTGAAGGACTTCTGACGGTTGGGTATACAGCTTGTTATTGTCGACCAGGTCAACATCGGTGCCGACGCCGTCCTCCTCACCGCCGGTGACGCCGAGTTCGATTTCAAGGCTCATGTCAATTTTGGCAAGGCGGGTGAGAATGCGTTCGCAGTGGCCGAGATTTTCCTCAATCGGTTCCTCTGACAAATCCAGCATGTGCGATGAGAAAAGCGGATGGCCGGTCGCTGCGAATTCTTCCTCGCTGGCTTCAATCATACTCTCCACCCACGGGATCAGGCCCTTATTGGCATGGTCCGTATGCAGGACGACGCAGATACCATATTCCTTCGCAACCGTATGCACGTGACGGGCGGCGGAGACGGCGCCGATGACGCGGGCCGCGTGGGTATCCTTGATCCCCTTGCCGGCAAAGAACTGGGCGCCGCCGTTGGAGAGCTGGATAATAATATCCGATTTTTTGAGCATCGCCCCTTCCAGCGCGGCATTAACAGTGTTGGTGCTGGCCACGTTAATGGCGGGCAGGGCATATCCCTGTTCTTTGCAATTGCGTACAAGGGTGAGATAGTCTTCTCCGGTGACGACGCCTGGTTTCAGCATTTTTTGGGTTCCTCAATATTCATCTTTGGTCGATAGCTTTGGCACTTACTAAACCGAAATTCTTTATAAATCTTTAGGGTAAGCCACCTTACATCCGTTCCGGTACGTCAATGCCAAGAATTTCCAGTACCAATTCGATTTGACGTAACGTGATTTCGCAGAGTTTCAAGCGCGACGCCCGAATACTCTCGTCCTTTTCGCCCAGCACATGGCAATCATGATAGAAGGCGTTAAACTCCTGCGTCAGGGCATAGACATGTTCACAGAGAATATTGGGTGCATTTTTCTCAGTGGCAGCGATGACAGCTTCGGGCAAAGCCGCGATGGCCAGCATCAGGTTGCGCTCGGCGTCATGTGTCGCGACAAGTGGACCCGAGGTTAGCCCCTGGTCAGCGGCTTTTCTCAGCATTGATTTGATGCGCACAGCCGCATACATCTGATAAGGTCCGGTGCGCCCTTCGAATTTGGTGAAGCGTTCCAGATCGAAGATATAGTTGGACATCCGCTGGTTTGACAGATCGGCGTATTTGATGGCGGAAATGCCGACTTTTGTCGCGATATCTTCCAGCTCATCCGCCGCAAATCTGTCGGAAATTCCGGCTTCAGTTATAACTTTACGGGCCTCTGCGATAGCATCCTCAATGAGCGCCCGAAGACGGACAACGCCGCCGTCGCGGGTTTTAAGGGGTTTGCCGTCTTTGCCGTTTACTGTGCCGAAACCGATATGTTCCAGCTGACATTCAGGTTTGATGCTGTTGCATTTGCGCGCGGCGCGGAAGACTTGTTCAAAATGCAGGCTCTGGCGGGCATCGACCACATAAAGGATGCAGTCAGGATCGCTTTCGTGTGCCCGCATTTCGATTGTGGCCAGATCCGTCGTGCCGTACATAACGGCACCATCGGATTTCTGCAAAATCAGCGGGGGCATTTTCTTCTTGTCAGTTCCTTCGGCGACGTGAACGACAACGGCACCTTCGGAGATTTCAGAGTATCCTTCTTCTTTAAGCCGGGCCAGCATCAGCGGCATATGATCATTTGTATCCGCTTCCCCTTTCCAGTCGGTGAAATGCGCGCCCAACAGATCAAAATCGGTTTTCGTCTCGCCAACAGAGATATCCCGCATATGCTGCCAGAGCGCTCGATATCCGGCACGACCATTTTGCAAGTCGAAAGTTGCGGCGCGGGCGCTTTCCGCGAAGACAGGATCTTCCTTGCTCCGTGCCGAGGCTGCGGGATAAAGGATTTGCAGTTCTTCGACGGTGACCGGTCCGTCATCGGGGTAGGGACCCGTATATTCCACATCGAAATAGACAAGGTCAGGTTGCCCCAGTTCAATTTCCTTGATCAGCAGCCCCATGGGCAGGCCCCAATCACCAAAATGAACGTCGCTGATTACCGTGTCCCCAAGAAAGACACGAAGGCGGCGGAGGCTTTCACCAATGATGGTGGCCCGTAAATGCCCGACATGCATGGCTTTCGCTACATTTGGCCCGCCATAGTCAACAATGATTTTCTGAGCTTGATGGCCGTGCTGACAGCCAAAGCCAGGATCGGCTGAAAGTTCGTTCAAATGACCGATCAGGAAATCGTCCTGAAGGCGGATATTGATAAAACCGGGTCCTGCCAGCGATAGTTCGGCAAACAAACCGGTTTTTTCGAGCTCCCCGACGATCACTGTTGCAATGTCACGCGGGTTTTTTCCGGCCTGTTTCGCTGCCGCCAGAGCGCCGTTGCACTGAAACTGACCCAACTCCCGTCGCTGTGAAATTACAACTTTACCAAAGGCTGGATCAAGATCATGAGCCGCGAAGGCTTGCCCGACCAGAGTACTTAGTTGCGTGAGTAAAGAGAGCGTCACTTGAGCTGAGACCTTTTTCTGCGTGGCTACTTGTATAGACATTGCTGCGTCTCCATCTAGGCAGCAAATACTGTGGCCTTTATCTAATGGAAAATAGTGCGGGGGCCAAGGTATTTGGACAGGAGACTGGCTAAAAAGCATCGATGGGCGTTGGGCGCGGAACTTTTATGAAAAAAAACGACCTTCCCTTGACTCTGCGAGGTGGAAAGCTTAAATCCAAAGTGAATTTGTTAGCACTCTCATTAAGTGAGTGCTAATTCCTGTAAAAACCAAGTTATTTTATTTGATTAAGGGAGAAGCTCTATGGCATTTCGTCCGTTACATGATCGCGTTTTGATCAAACGCATTGATGCAGAAGAAAAAACGGCTGGCGGAATTATTCTTGTGGATAGCGCGCAGGAAAAACCGTCACAAGGTGAAGTTCTGGCCGCTGGAAACGGCGCTGTCGCAGAAGACGGTTCTGTTCGTCCGCTCGACGTCAAAGTTGGCGACACTGTTGTCTTCGGCAAATGGTCCGGTACTGAAATCAAGATCGACGGCGAAGACGTCCTGATCATGAAAGAATCCGACATTATGGGCGTTATGGCCTAATCCACTAACATGTGATTGAGGAATTATAGATATGGCTAAAGAAGTCAAATTCAGTACAGATGCCCGTAACCGTATGCTTAAGGGTGTTAACATCCTTGCAGACGCCGTTAGGGTAACTCTGGGCCCAAAAGGCCGTAACGTCATTCTTGACAAATCATTCGGTGCGCCGCGCATCACCAAAGACGGTGTAACGGTTGCGAAAGAAATCGAGCTTGAAGACAAGTTTGAGAATATGGGTGCACAGATGGTGCGCGAAGTCGCCTCTAAAACCAACGATGTTGCCGGTGACGGCACAACGACGGCGACAGTTCTGGCCGCGTCCATTGTTCAAGAAGGCCTGAAAGCAGTTGCCGCGACTATGAACCCAATGGATTTGAAACGCGGTATTGATCTTGCGGTTACAAAGGCGATTGCACACATCAAAGAGGCTGCCAAGCCGGTTGCAGGCGAAGATGAAATCGCTCAGGTTGGTACGATCTCTGCCAACGGTGAAGTTGAAATCGGAAACATCATCTCCGAAGCCATGCAGCGCGTCGGCAACGAAGGCGTTATCACCGTTGAAGAAGCCAAAGGCCTCGAGACGGAACTTGACGTTGTTGAAGGCATGCAGTTCGACCGTGGATACCTTTCGCCATATTTCGTGACCAATGCAGAAAAAATGGTCGCTGAAATGGAAAACCCTTATATCCTGCTTCACGAAAAGAAACTCTCCAACCTGCAGCCAATGCTGCCGTTGCTCGAAGCTGTTGTTCAGGCAGGCAAGCCCCTTCTGATCATTGCGGAAGACATTGAAGGCGAAGCCTTGGCAACTTTGGTTGTCAACAAGCTCCGTGGCGGCCTCAAAATTGCGGCTGTTAAGGCACCGGGTTTTGGTGATCGCCGTAAAGCAATGCTGGAAGATATTGCCATCTTGACCGGTGGTCAGGTGATTTCCGAAGATATCGGCATCAAGCTTGAAAACGTTGGCCTTGAGATGCTGGGAACAGCAAAAACAGTGACCATCACCAAGGAAGAAACAACGATTATTGACGGTGCTGGCGAGAAAGCCGACATTGAAGGTCGTTGTACTCAGATCAAGGCACAGGCAGAAGAAACATCTTCTGACTATGACCGTGAGAAACTTCAGGAACGTCTGGCAAAACTCGCTGGCGGTGTTGCTGTCATTAAAGTTGGCGGCGCAACCGAAGTTGAAGTGAAAGAACGCAAAGACCGCGTTGACGATGCTCTGCACGCGACCCGCGCTGCTGTTGAAGAAGGCATTGTTGCTGGTGGTGGTGTTGCACTTCTGTACGCTTCACGCGCCCTTGACGGCCTTAAAGGCGCAAATGAAGATCAGAGTGTTGGCATCAAGATTGTCGCACGCGCTCTTCAGGCTCCGTGCCGCCAGATCGCAGAAAATGCGGGTTCTGATGGTGCCGTTGTTGTTGGCAAGCTGCTTGAGCAGGAAAGCCAGACTTTTGGTTTCAACGCGCAGACTGGTGAGTATGTCGATCTGACAGCTGCCGGTGTGGTCGATCCTGCCAAGGTTGTTCGGACAGCGCTGGAAGACGCAGCCTCTGTTGCGAGCCTGCTGATCACGACGGAAGCCATGATCGCGGATGCACCTGCCAAAGACAGCGGCGCACCTGCTGGAATGCCTGACATGGGTGGCATGGGCGGTATGGGCGGTGGCATGGGCTTCTAAGCTCACGCACTCCATACTCGAAAAATCAGGCCGCTCCTTCGGGGGCGGCCTTTTTTTATGCGCGTTTTTCGAATATCTGCAGAAAATTATTGGCGGGCATGGGATATGCCTCAAGATGCACAAGTCCATGCGTCGCGGCTTCGTGGATGACATCGTCCTGATCCCGGATCGCAAAATCCGGATTTTTTGACTTAAGCCAAAGATCGAATTCTGCATTGGTTTCGGCGGTATGGATGCCGCCAACTTTATACGGGCCGTACAGGAATAGGCGTCCCCGATCGACGAGAACGCGGCCGGCGCCAGCCATCATTCCTTGGCAGACCGGCCAGGGCGCAATATGGATCATGTTTGCATTGAATACTCCGGTAACGGGCGGCGCAGCGTAATCAGGCAGCTCCACGGGCCAGAGCGGCGCGGTGGCATCCAGTTTCAGCGGGGGTAGCAGGTTGGGTGCCGGGCTATGGGCAAGCCAGCCATAAACGCTGTCGAGCTGATCTTGCTCATGGTTGCTGGCCTGCCACTTGTGGTCGGCTAAATGCGGTGCAAAATGAACCGCATGCTCGCCAGAGCCACTGGCGATTTCAAGGAATGTGCCGGGCGCAGGCAGTCTTTCCCGAAGCGCTTGAAGGATCGGCCCGCGATTGCGCGCCGATGACGGCGTATATTGACGGCGGTCCATCAGTCCCTTTTTTCCTTACCGGGCCTTTTGTGCCTTTTCTGGGTGTGAAAGCCTTCTTTGAAAAAAGCCGCCCGCTGGTCGGGGGGGAGGGACTTTGCAAATTCCAAAAGTGAAATTTTTAATAATCCTTCGATTTCAATTCGTTTTGCAATCATATCCATATAGGCCGCGTCAATAGCTGCCTGGTCCAGAGTTTCAGCACTGAGCAGGACGGCTAGTTGTCTTCTGGAGCTGCCAAATTCCCGAAAATGCGGCCCTAAGATTTTGCGGCGGGCTTTCCAGATTTGACCGATATTCTCTCGGTGCTGATCACCAAGGATATCCATGGCGGCATGGCGATCAAAGGTGGCACTATGCGGGCGTTTTGTGCCAGGCCCGTGGTCGAGCCATTGCGCCGTTA
>NVRR01000176.1 GCA_002732675.1 Sneathiella sp.
GGATCGTCAAATTTCAACCCCGCCGTATTATGATATGCTTTCATTAGTGATCACCTGAGTTGTTAATGTTAAGGTTATACTGTATTATACTCGGCAAGCGCTTCGGCGGCAGCAATTTTCATCTCTTCATTGATGGTTGTTGCGCGAACATCAAGCGCCCCCCGAAATATATAGGGGAACCCCAGCACATTATTAACCTGGTTGGGGTAATCGGACCGGCCAGTAGCAACAATGGCGTCGCTTCGTACTTCGGCAATATCTTCGGGGCGAATTTCCGGATCCGGATTGGCCATAGCAAAAATAATCGGCTTCGCCGCCATGGATTTCACCATATCCTTGGTGACAGCATCTTTCACCGACAGCCCCAGAAAGATATCAGCCCCCACCATGGCTTCTTCCAATGTGCGGCTGTCTGTCTCAACGGCGTGGGCAGATTTCCATTGGTTCATGCCAGCTTCACGGCCCTGATAGATGACGCCCTTTGTGTCACAGAGAATAGCGTTGTTATGGGGAAGGCCCATGGCCTTTATCAGTTCCAGACAAGCAATCGCCGCTGCTCCGGCACCATTGATCACAACCTTTGTATCCTTGATAGAACGGCCGGTCAGATCGAGGGCATTGATAATACCGGCGGCGCAGATAATAGCCGTACCATGCTGATCATCATGGAAAACCGGGATATCCATCAGCTCGCGCAGGCGCTGCTCAATAATAAAGCATTCCGGCGCCTTGATATCTTCAAGATTGATGCCACCAAAACTCGGTCCCATCAAACGAACACTATTGACGAACTCGTCCACATCTTCGGTATCAAGCTCAAGGTCGAAGCAGTCAATGTCGGCAAAGCGCTTAAACAGGACTGCCTTGCCTTCCATCACCGGCTTCGAAGCCAATGCGCCCAGATTACCAAGGCCGAGCACCGCTGTGCCGTTGGAAATTACCGCAATACGGTTACCCTTGGTGGTATAGTCATAAACCGTTTCTGGATCGTCCGCGATGGCAAGACAAGGCGCGGCAACGCCCGGAGAATACGCAAGCGATAAATCTTGCTGCGTGGCAACCGCTTTGGTTGCAATTATTTCCATCTTCCCCGGCTTGCCCTGCGCATGATATCGCAACGCCTCATCATACTGGCTGGAATCCTTGTTATCACTCATCAGACGGCACCCTTGTCTTCAATATTCTCAAAACCTTCGTTAAAAAATTACCATAAACCAGTTGGCAATTGAGCCTGCTATGGTAGTTTTCTTTCATGCCTACCTTAGTCAAAACCAAGTCGCAACCGAATAAATCTGTAACGCCCATGATGACGCAGTATCTTGCCATCAAGGCGGAGCACCCCGATAGTCTACTTTTCTATCGCATGGGTGATTTTTACGAGATGTTTTTTAACGATGCCAAGCTGGCGTCGGCATCCCTGGATATTGCCCTCACCAAGCGCGGCACGCATGACGGCGAGGACATCCCCATGTGCGGCGTGCCAGTCCATGCCGCGGATGGATATTTGCAAAAGCTTATCCGCAAAGGACACCGCGTCGCTGTCGCTGAGCAAACCGAGAGTCCAGCCGAAGCCAAAAAACGCGGATATAAATCCATTGTCGCCCGCGAAGTCGTGCGACTGGTTACGCCCGGCACCATAACCGAAGAAAATCTGCTGGATGCCCGCGCCCATAATTTTCTGTTAGCTCTCGCCCGTTCCGGTAAGGACTATGCGCTTGCCTGGCTGGATATCTCCACGGGTGAGTTTTTCGCGACCCAAACGCAAGCCAGCGATATTGATGCCCAGATATCCCGGCTCAATCCGGGTGAAATCCTGATCTCGGATAAATGGCTTGATGAAGAAGCTTTTTCGGAACTGACAGCAGACTGGTCGAAGGCTCTGACGCCATTGCCGTCTGTCCGCTTCGACAGCCAGAACGGCGAACGGCGCCTCAAAGCTCTCTTTGATGTGGCGACACTGGATATATTCGGGAATTTCGGCCGTGCGGAACTAAGTGCCTGTGGCGCCCTTGTTGATTATGTGGAGCTAACGCAAAAGGGCAAGTTCCCGCTGATCAAACCGCCAGTCAATCTGATCGCCGAGGATGTCATGTCCATAGATGCGGCGACGCGCCGTAATCTGGAACTCACCCGCACCATGACGGGGGATCGCAAAGGCAGCCTGCTTGCCATTATTGACCGAACAGTGACGGGCGCAGGCGGGCGTAGATTAATGGCGGATATTTCGGGCCCGCTCACGCAACCCGCCACCATCCACCTGCGCCTTGATATGGTGAGTTATTTTGCACGGGATGATCCGCGCCGGGAGAATTTACGCGATATTCTGCGCCGCTGCCCTGATACCGAGCGAGCATTGTCCCGATTGTCCCTGGGGCGTGGGGGCCCCCGTGATCTAGCCGCCATTCGCGACGGTCTTGCGGAAACAGCCAACCTGCGCGCATGCCTGACCGCTGGGGACCTTGACGCGTTGCCGGAGGGCCTGAAGCAGGCCAGCGACGCCCTTGGCGCCCATGCGGAACTTGTTGAGTTGCTGAGCCATGCTCTGGCGGCGGATTTACCACTGCTGTCCCGCGATGGCGGTTTTATTGCCAAGGGATACCGCGCCGATCTGGATGAATTTCTAGCCCTTCGGGACGAAAGCCGTCGTCATATCACCAATTTACAAGCCAAATACGCTGGACAGGTCAATATCCCGTCTCTCAAGGTGAAGCATAACAATGTGCTGGGGTACTTCATCGAGATCACGCCGCGATTCGTCGATAATATGAGCGACGAATTTATCCACCGCCAGACTATGGCTAATGCCGTGCGTTATTCAACCGTCGAGCTCGGCGAGCTGGAGGATAAAATCTCCCGCGCTGCGGATCGCGCGCTCGCACTTGAGCTTTCGCTCTATGAGGATCTGGTGAGCCACGTCACCGCAAAAGGTCGCGATATCCTGACGGCGGCGGGCGCCATGGCGTCCCTTGATGTTGCCGCCAGCCATGCGGGACTGGCGAAGGAGCAGAATTACTGCCGCCCCGAGGTTGATACCAGCCTCTCGTTTGACATTACCAACGGACGTCATCCTGTCGTCGAGGCAGCATTACAGACTGCCGCAGAAAGCGCCTTTGTCGCCAATGACTGCATTTTGAGTGACAATCAGCGGCTCTGGCTGCTGACCGGGCCCAATATGGCCGGTAAAAGTACGTTTTTGCGGCAGAACGCCCTGATTGCCATCCTTGCCCAGATCGGCTCATACGTCCCGGCGGACACGGCCCATATCGGCGTCGTCGATCGTTTGTTCAGTCGCGTCGGCGCCGCTGACGATCTCGCCCGCGGCCGATCCACCTTTATGGTTGAGATGGTGGAAACGGCAACGATCCTCAATCAGGCGAGCCCGCGATCCCTGGTGATCCTTGATGAAATTGGCCGGGGGACGGCGACCTTTGACGGGCTCTCTATCGCCTGGGCAACGGTCGAAAACCTGCATGACGTGAATAAATGCCGCGCCCTGTTTGCCACCCACTATCATGAACTCACCGCCCTTGCCGGGAAGCTCGGTGCGCTCTCCAATCACAGCATGAAAGTCCGTGAATGGAAGGGCGATGTCATCTTCCTGCATGAGGTTGGCGAGGGATCAGCGGATCGCTCTTACGGCATTCAGGTCGCGAAACTAGCCGGACTGCCGAAAGCTGTAATTGCCCGCGCATCATCGGTGCTGGAGGCACTAGAGGAAAAGGATCAGACATCCGCCGCAACCCGTCTCGCCAATGACCTGCCGCTTTTTTCGGTGATCGTTGACAGCGTTTCCAAGCCCTCTGCTTCCACCATGCCATCCGTAGCGGAAGCCCGGCTGAAAGAACTGAATATCGATGATCTGTCGCCGCGCGAAGCGCTGGACCTTCTCTATGAGCTGAAAGAATTGCTCCCCCGGGATTGATCCCCCCGGAGATTGTCTCTAACCTGTCCACAAATTCATAATAATAAGAAAAGGACTATGTAGCCATGTTTGATCTTTCCGGAAAAAACGTCATCATTACCGGCTCCAGCAAAGGAATTGGCAAATCCATCGCCGAGGAAATGGCCAAGGCAGGGGCTAAAGTTACCATTTCAAGCCGAAAAGCCGATGTCTGCGAACAAGTTGCAGCGGACATTAATGCCGGCCTGCCAGAAGGATGCAGCGGGAAGGCTATCGCCATTCCTTGCAATATTAATTCAAAAGAGGCCTTACAAAATCTCGTCGATGAAACCCACGAGAAATTGGGAGATGTGCATGTGCTGGTCTGCAACGCTGCGCTGAACCCCTTTTTTGGGCCCTCAATGGATATTCCTGATGATGCTTTCGATAAAATTATGTCGAGCAATATCAAGTCCAATCACTGGCTCTGCAATATGGTCTTGCCGGAAATGAAGGCGCGCAAAGATGGCGCGATTATTATTGTCTCCTCTATCGGGGGGTTGCGCGGCTCCTCTGTCCTCGGCGCCTACTCCATCTCAAAGGCCGCCGACATGCAGCTCGCCCGCAACCTCGCCGTCGAGCATGGTGCCGATAATATTCGGGTCAATGCCATTGCGCCGGGCCTGATCAAAACCGACTTTGCCCGGGCGCTGTGGGAAAACCCTGAAACCCTGAAGCGGGCAAACTCGCGTTCGCCTTTAGGCCGCATCGGTAAGCCGGAGGAAATCGCTGGTGCCGCAGTCTTTATGGCCTCTGCCGCTGGAAACTTCCTCACTGGCCAGACCCTGACCATCGACGGCGGTCAGACCATTACCTGACTCACCCTTAGTTCATTGCGGCCATCTGATCAAAGATCAGGTTGGCCGCAACCAGAAACATCACCGTTGCAACAAGTGTATCCAGAAAGCGCGCACCCCTTGTCGTCCGTAACAAGGGTGTAAGTAGGTGTGCTGCATAGCCAATGCTGAAAAACCACAGGAAAGATGCCATCATTGCGCCGACGACGAAATAAAGGCGTAGGTTCATTTCATACCCCGCGGCAATACCACCGAGCAAGATCACTGTATCCAGATAAACATGCGGATTTAGGAGGCCAAAGGCAAGCGTCAGCAAAATGGCTTTTTTTCGGCTCGATACCGTCGCATCCGTCCTCGTGATGATTAACGGCTGTGGCCAGATGGCCCGGCGACCGGCGAAAAGGCCAAATCCAATAAGGAATAAAGCACCCGCCCAACTTGCCCACGGGACCAGCCAGGGCACCGACGCAATCAATGTCCCAAGGCCAACTGCGCCCAGCAGAATAAGCAACGCGTCAATAATTGATGACAGCAGGCAGACAATAAAAACATGATCCCGTGCCATGCCTTGCCGCAGCACAAAAAGATTCTGAGCGCCAATAGCTATGATCAAACCGGCACCAAGCAAAGTGCCGTTAGCAAATGCGGCGAATGACACTAGCGGGAGCCTGGCCGGGATTTGCGGGTATGATAGGTCAGCGCGTTCTCGATAAACTCCGCGAGTAATTCCGCGTCCGGAGCATCCTCAGTCAGATCGAAGAGCAATGCGCGCGAACCGCTATATGTAAAAGCCCTGGGATGCATTGCCTTGAAATCTTTAATCAAACTGGTCTGGCAATGGACGAACAGGCCATATTGCTGGTCTTCTTTTGTTGGCGCCAACCGTATGGTCGTTCCGCTTTTGGGTCCAATGGGGAGATAGGCCGGAACGCCCCATTTCAGGGTCTCCTCAATCGCGCCAACGTCCTCAGTTTTCTCCGCCGTTTCAAGGATAAGCTGACGCAGCGCCATGAGTCGTCCCCGGAGCTCGCCTGAGAAGGACTTATAGGCAGCCGCGACGGATAAATCCTGGAAATCATATTGCTTCATACTAAAATGCCTTTGATGGCTTTACATCTGCGTCTTAATTTTAGAGCCTTTAAGGATGATATTTGCTACATATTGGCTAAATAGAAGTTATCAGCAGTTTAATAGCTCCCCAACTTGAAGACAAGCTGGGAACAATCGGATCGTAAATGGAAAATATTCCTAATCGAAGAGAACTTATAGATCGCAAGAAACTGGTTCTTGCAATCAATGATATTGCCGAGAAATACTCACCAAATGGCATTGAGTTTCGGGGCGCCCTGCTTGATCACATGAAATCAGTCCTGGCGGACGGAGAAGAGACGGTAAAACGCCGGTTTCTGGCGACGAATAAAGGCCGGCCAGCCATGTATGCCCGCAGTTTCCTGATCGATCAGATAATCCGGACGTTATATGACACTGCCGTTCAGCATATATATCGCTTGAGCAATCCAACAACGGAGGAGAAGCTTTCCATTGTCGCTGTTGGCGGCTATGGCCGCGGCGAACTTGCTCCATATTCGGATATCGATTTGCTGTTTATGTTTCCCTACAAGCAAACTTCCTGGTGCGAGCAGGTCGTTGAATTTATTCTTTATATGCTGTGGGATTTGGGCCTGAAAGTCGGTCATTCGACCCGCAATGTCAACGAATGCATCCGAATGGCCAAAAGTGATATCACCATTCAAACCGCCCTTCTTGAAGCGCGTCATTTATGGGGCGATCAGGACTTGTTTAGCGAGATGCGGCAAAAATACTTTAAAGAAATCGTCTCCGGAAACAGCAAGGCCTTTATCGAATCCAAATTGCAGGAGCGCGGCGAAAGGCATGAGCGGTTTGGCAACTCACGCTATGTCGTCGAGCCCAATATGAAGGAGGGCAAGGGCGGCCTTCGCGATCTTCATACCCTGTTCTGGATCGCTAAATTCGTGCATGGGACGACAGAGATTTCGAGGCTCGTAGAGCTTGGCGTTTTGACGG
>NVRR01000177.1 GCA_002732675.1 Sneathiella sp.
GATTATGATTCAAATTTCGGCACCCGAATGGTCGGGACAGGCCCCTATGCGGCGCTCATAAATCAGCGTTTCAAACTCGCGTGCCGACATTTGGGCTTTACCAGCGGAAAATATGATTTGAGGACGGATCTCTTTCAAAAACCCGGCGTTGATCGGCGACAAATGAATTTATTTTAAGATGCCTGTCATGCTAATAAAAAGGCATGGTCAGAGAGCAGAATTTATTCCCCGATTTATCTTGGGAATTGTCGGAGGAAGGTATCGTCGCGGGTGTCGATGAAGCCGGGCGCGGCCCCTTCGCCGGGCCCGTGGTTGCGGCCGCCGTTATCCTGGACAGGACAGCCATTCCGGAGGGGGTCAATGATAGCAAGAAACTCTCAAAGTCGCGGCGGGAGGCTTTGTTTGACCAGATCATGTCCTCGGCTCTGGTCGGGATTGGCATCGCCAGCACCGCCGAAATAGACGAAATCAATATTCTGCAGGCCAGTTTACTGGCCATGCGGCGCGCGGTATCGGCCCTGAAAATACCGCCCGATGTGGTGCTGGTGGACGGTAACAAGGACCCTGATCTTGGTATAAAAACCCGAACAATTATCAAAGGCGATGCAATTTCCCTCTCCATTGCGGCGGCCTCAATTGTGGCAAAAGTGACACGGGATCGGAAAATGTGCGCCTATGCCGAAGATTATCCGCACTATGGATGGGAGAGAAATGCCGGCTACGGCACCGCCGAACACCGCAAGGGATTGAGTCTCCATGGCGTGACACCACTACATAGGCGAAGTTTCGCGCCTATCCGAAAAATCCTCAACGACAATTAAGTGGAGCTTTAGAACTATCGGTTAAGATACTGATTCAACAATTACATTGACGTAGAGAATCGAGCGAATCACTATTGCGTCAATTAAAATGATTTGAATGGTTCACATGACTGATAGACAAAAACTGCCTCTCGACAAAATCCTTAAAGGCGATTGCATCGAATTGATGAACAGCCTGCCGGAAAATTCCGTCGACATGATTTTCGCCGATCCGCCCTACAATATGCAGTTATCCGGGGAGCTCCGCCGACCCGACAATAGCCATGTGGATGCGGTGACCGACCATTGGGACCAGTTTGACAGTTTCAAGGCCTATGACGACTTCACCCATGCCTGGCTGACAGCGGCGAAGCGCGTGCTGAAAGACAACGGCACCTTGTGGGTTATTGGCTCCTATCACAATATTTTCAGGGTTGGCACGACCTTGCAGGATCTTGGCTACTGGATGCTCAATGATGTGATCTGGCGTAAAACCAATCCCATGCCCAACTTTCGCGGCACCCGCTTTACCAACGCCCATGAAACCCTGATCTGGTGTTCCAAGGATCGAAATGCCCGCAATATCACCTTCAATTACGATGCGCTGAAAGTCATGAATGACGATATCCAGATGCGCTCTGACTGGCATCTGCCCATTTGCAGTGGTGGCGAGCGGCTTAAAATCGATGGTGAGAAAGCCCATACCACACAAAAACCGGAAGCCTTGCTCTATCGCATCCTAACGGCCGCATCCAAACCCGGCGATGTAATCCTTGATCCGTTCTTTGGCACCGGCACGACGGGTGCGGTCGCCAAAAAACTCGGCCGCCACTATATCGGCCTGGAACGGGAAGCAAAATATATCAAGGTCGCACAAGAGCGCATTCGTAAAGCACAAGCCTTGTCGCCCGCTGATCTGGAAATGACCAAAGGCAAACGCCAGGAGCCCCGCATCCCCTTCGGCTCCGTTGTCGAACGCGGATTATTATCCGCCGGACAGGTTTTATTTGACTCCCGAAAACGCTATAAAGCGAAAGTGCGGCCAGACGGCAGCCTTGTTGCCTCTGATGTCAGCGGCTCCATCCATAAAGTCGGCGCCCAGTTACAAGGCGCCAGTACCTGCAACGGATGGACATTCTGGCATTTCGATGTGGAAGGTAAAACGGTTTCCATTGATGTCCTCCGCCAGCAAGTCCGCGCCGAAATGAACTAGGGGCCCAGCTCCTTTTTATAAAGGGATTGAGATGTCTAGATTTATTTCTGCTGCCGCTGGGGCAATTGTCGCAGTGATCGGCTTTTCCAGCGCCGCGTTTTCTTATGAAGAATCGCGTTTTCTAGGTATCGATAGCAACGCCGATAATATGATCTCCGCGGACGAAGTTGACGCCTATCGCACGCGGCTGTTTTCCGCATATGACCTAAACGGCGACGGCAAAGTGGAATACGAGGAATATGTTCAGGCCGAAAATTTAAGGCCGTCAACTGCCACTGCAAATTCCGACGTTCCGATCCCCGACGAGTATCGTGAAATGGATACCGATGGCGACACCGTGGTAACATTGGAAGAAATTAAGGCTGCAGGCGCCCTCCGCCTTAAAGCTCTTGATAAAGATAGGGATGGCCTGATTTCCAAAGACGAGTTTGTGAGCCCGGGTTTATAAAAAGCGCTACAGAAAATCCGTCTGAGGGCTCTGAACTGATGTCACGACTTTCTTCATCAGAGTTGGCAATGCGTAATTTTCGAACTCTTCAGGCCGGACCCAACTGCTACCAGGAAGCGAGAGGTTGGCCTTCTGCGCCATGACCAACACGACCGGCTGCAGCTCAAGATGAAAATGTGTAAAGGTATGCCGGACAAGGGTTTTATGGATCATCGGGCCGTTTATGTTGAGACCCGCACTTTCACGCAACTGCTCCAAAGCAGCATCCGGGGCAATGGCGGCCTCCTGCCAGGGGCTTGACGGAAATTCCATCATCCCGCCCAGCAGTCCCTTTTCCTCGCGGCGACGCAAAAGCACCACGCCACCCTCCGCCTCGATCCAAAAGATAACGCCGCGCCGGGTTGGTTTGGCTTTCTTCGGCGCCTTGACAGGGTATCGCTCCATATCCCCTTCGGCGAAGGCCGTGCAGGTTACCGAGACCGGGCATTGAGCACATTTGGGATTGCGCGGCGTACAGATAGTGGCGCCGATATCCATCAATGCCTGCGCATAATCGCCGGGCCGCCCGCACGGCGTCAGGTGCGCGGCATATTCCGTAATCGGTTTCTTTGCCGCGGGCAACGCGGTGTCAATTCGGAACAGGCGCGCAATAATCCGTTCAATATTTCCGTCCACGACAACCTCTGCCCTATCAAAGGCAATAGACGAAATCGCCGCCGCCGTATACGGACCGATACCCGGTAATGTCAGCAGATCTTCCCGGTTGTTGGGAAACGTGCCTGCAAATTTATCGCATATGTCGATGGCGCATTTATGCAGGTTCCGCGCCCGCGCATAATAGCCGAGCCCTGCCCAAACAGTCAGAATATCATCGAGCGGAGCGGCGGCCATATGCTGCACGGTTGGCCAAAGGGTGAGGAATTTATCAAAATAAGGACCAACGGTTACTACCGTCGTCTGTTGCAGCATAATCTCGCTCAGCCAGACATGATAAGGGTCGGGCCGCTGCCCAGGCAGGCTCCGCCACGGCAGCGCACGGGCATTGGCGTCGTACCAGTCAAGGACGCGCGCAGAAAATTCCTGTTGTGAGGGCAGCTGATAGGTCATAATAAGAACATATATATGGCGGAGTTTGAGCCTCGAGGCAATATGAAGATGGCGAAGATATTGGCGGTAACCGGAGAAACCGAAATTTGAGAAAAATGCGGAAAACGGCTGGGCCCAGAGCCATTGCCAGTCTGATCGGAAAATCATCGCGGGCGGCGCTGGTGAAACGCGGCTTCGCACAATCCGACATCCTGTCAAACTGGCCGACCATTGTCGGCCCCAACCTCGCCAGTCATTCGAGCCCGGAAAAACTTAATTTCTCCCGCCATGACAATAAGGATGCCAGCCTGCGGGTCAGGGTTGCACCTGGCTGGGCACCGGAGTTTCAGCATTTCGAACCACTTATTATCGAGCGGATCAATAGCTTCTTCGGCTATCGCGCCGTTGCAAGACTACAGCTTATTCAGGCGCCGATTATGCGCGCTCCCGTAAAACAGCGCGTCCCCCTTGCGCCCCTGACAGAAGATCAGGAACGCTGGATAGCGGCAGCAACCGAGGCTGTGACTGATATTGAGCTAAAAAAGCGCCTCAATGCCGTCGCCACCTCCATGCTCGGGTCACGCAACCGTGACCAGGAAATCGCGGGAAAAGCTGGAATGCCGCCCGCAGGCCCTACAAAATAAGAAAATACATATTATCTTGCCACTTAGGACATGAATCGTTTGAGGAATGCGTAATGAAAAGTTATACTAACACCACATATAGTAGGAAAGATCGTAAATTGGCTGTTTCTCGCCGACATTTTGTAGCATCTGGTACAGCACTGCCCTTTGTGGCGGTGGCATCCGCCGGACTATTCGCTGCCCGGCCCGCACAGGCTGCCGGACCGGAGGTAGTGGAAACCGATCATGTCCTTGGCGACCCCAATGCGCCAATCACCATCATCGAGTATGCGTCGATGACCTGTCCACATTGTGCTACTTTTCACAAAGACAGTTTTGCGGACATCAAGACAAACTATCTCGATACCGGAAAGGCAAAACTTGTGTTTCGGCATTTCCCTTTTGATCGCTATGCCTTTCAGGCGTCGGTCTTGGCAGAATGTGCGGGGCCGATGAAATTTTTTGCTGTAACGGATATTCTGTTTGAGCGCCAGGATGAATGGTCACGGGCATCAAACCCGACGGAGGCCCTTACCAAAATTGGCAAACAGGTTGGTATTTCCCAGAAAAAATTTGAAGCATGTCTTGCGGATGAAAAGCTGGGAGAATCAATCCTGTCACAGCGGTTGGTCGGCTCGACCGAATATAACGTAACATCTACTCCAACTTTATTCATCGAGGGCGAGGTATATGACGGGGATCGCTCCTTTGACGTATTAGACGCCCATTTAAAATCCTTAATGTAGTTTTTTAGCAGTGGAGAGGCCGTGAAGTTTACGCACTTAAGACTGTCAGGTTTTAAATCTTTTGTAGAGCCAACAGAACTTCTGATTAAAGACGGCCTCACCGGAATTGTCGGTCCCAATGGCTGTGGCAAATCCAATCTTGTGGAGGCCCTGACTTGGGTCATGGGAGAGTCGTCTGCCCGGAATATGCGGGGCGGCGCCATGGACGACGTTATCTTCGCGGGAACGGCAACACGCCCACAAAGAAACACCGCCGAAGTGTCTTTGTGCCTGGACAATAGGGCCCGAACCGCGCCAGCAAGTTATAACGATACGTCGGAGCTGGACGTTAGCCGCCGGATCCGCCGCGATTCAGGGTCAGACTATCGGATCAACGGTAAAGTCGCCCGCGCCCGCGACGTACAGCTGCTGTTCGCCGATCTGGCGACGGGGGCCCATTCAACAGCCATTGTCAGTCAGGGCCGTGTTGGCGCTCTGATCAACGCGAAGCCGACAGAACGGCGGCATTTGTTGGAAGAAGCAGCCGGCATTTCCGGATTGTATTCACGCCGGCATGAAGCGGAACTGAGGTTGAATTCCGCAGAAACCAACCTTGAACGGGTGGATGATGTTACCGAGCAACTTGACGCGCAGCTGGGCAATCTCAAACGGCAGGCACGGCAGGCGAACCGTTATCGCAATATTTCAGGCCATATCCGTAAAGCAGAAGCCATGCTGCTGTATAAAAAATTCCAGCAGGCCACGGAGAAATCCATCGGGACCCGCGCCAAGTACGAAATCGCTGTCACTGCCGTCAATGAGTTAACGCGGCAGGCGGCCATGGCTGAAACCGCGGCGTTGAAAGCCAATGAAGCCTTAAAGCCACTCCGCGATAAAGAAGCGGCGGCGGCGGCGGCGGTGCATCGCCTCACTCTTGCTCGTGAAAACCTTGATGCGGAGGAAAAACGCGCGAAACAGGCCAAGAAACAGCTGGAAGACCGAAAAACCCAGATTTCGAGCGATATGATGCGCGAAAGAAACCTAGAAAAGGATGCGGCGGAAGCTGTCACCCGCCTCGACGCCGAAAAACTCGATCTCGCCGCGACAAGCAAGGACGACGCCCCCTCCATTGCAAAGCTGCAAGAAGACGTCAACAAGCTTTCTGCGGAGGTAAGCGAGCTTCAGACTGTCTTCGATAGAAAAACCGAGGCCGTCGCCGCGACCAGCGCCGAACACAACAGTTTGGTGCAACAGATTGATGTCACGACGGGGCAGATGGAACGCCTCGCAAAACGTCTCGCGGATTTTGAAAAAGAAAAAATTGTCCTGGCGGCGGCACTCAACGCCATCGGCGACAGTCCACAATCGGACAGGTCCATGCAGGACGGCATCAGAAACCTCGAAGGCCTGACAGCGGCGTATGATGATGCGGAAACAATACGGCTCGACGCGGATCAAACGGAACGGCAGACACGAGAAAAGCTTAAGCTCGCGGAGACCGAGGTGACGCGGCTGGAAGCGGAACAACAGGCGCTAACCCGGCTGCTTGCGGCAGCGACAGAAGGCGAATGGCCCGGCATCATCGAAAAACTGACTGTCTCGGCGGGATATGAAGTAGCCCTTGGCGCAGCTTTGGGCGACGAGTTGGAGGCGCCGACGGACAGCAATGCGCCCGTCTACTGGTCCGAAAACGGGAGCGACGTGGCTCAGGAATTGATCCATAATCTCCCAACGTTGGATCAATTTGTCGCCGGTCACACAGCCTTGCGGGCAAGGTTATCGCAAATTGGGATTGTTGCCACCGCGGACGGCGCGAAACTACAAACGCAACTTAAGCCCGGACAGCGGCTGGTCTCCCGGGACGGAGATCTG
>NVRR01000178.1 GCA_002732675.1 Sneathiella sp.
ATTCAATGCGATCAACGGAGGGAAACCTTACCCGAGCGCAGCCCCGCTGATACAGATGCGATAGCCGGGAGATGTCACCGTCAGCCCTGAATGTCACTTCGGCCCGCCCTTCCGAGCGGGCAAGAGGCGCCGGTTGCCGGTCCCCAGGGGGAGTCAACAACTCAGACAGTGAGGAATTTTCGAACGTCACTTTCCAGCATATCCTTCTTCGCCCCGGCCAGAACAATCTCGCCGCGGTCCATCACGGCAAATCGGTCTGCAAGGTCGCGGGCAAATTCAAAGTATTGCTCAACCAGCAAAATCGCCATATCACCCCTGTCCCGCAACAAAGAGATAACATTACCAATATCCTTAATGATGGATGGCTGGATCCCCTCCGTCGGCTCATCAAGGACCAGCAGTTTTGGCCGCATCACCAACGCCCGGCCGATCGCCAGCTGCTGCTGTTGTCCACCCGATAGATCCCCGCCCCTTCTCCCTAACATATCTTTCAGGACCGGGAACAGGTCAAAGATTTCAGACGGTATAAATCTGTCTTTGCGCGGCAAGGCGGCATATCCGGTTTTAAGATTTTCATACACCGTCAGCAGCGGGAATATCTCCCTTCCTTGTGGGATGACGGCAATCCCTTCGCGGGCGCGCTGATGGGCGCTAAAATTGGTAATATCCTTCCCCTCCCACATAATTTTCCCCGACGACACTGGATGCTGGCCGACAACCGCCCGGAGGGTGCTGGTTTTTCCAACGCCGTTACGGCCCAGTAATGATGTGACCTGGCCTTTTTCTACTTCAAGTGAAACATGACGGAGGGCCTGGCTCGCACCATAAAAAAGGTCAATATTTTCAACAGATAACATGATCAGCGCCCCAGATATACGTCGATGACGCGTTGGTTATTCTGCACCACATCAAGGCTGCCTTCGGCCAGCACAGATCCTTCATGCAGGACCGTGACCTTGGTATCAAGCGCGCGAATAAATTCCATATCATGCTCGACCACCACGACCGAGTGATTTTCAGATATCTTCCGCAAAAGATCGGAGGTTTGCTCCGTCTCGGCATCTGTCATGCCGGCCACAGGCTCGTCCACCAGCAACAAATCAGGGTCCTGCATCAGCAACATGCCAATTTCCAGCCATTGCTTCTGCCCGTGAGATAAATTCCCGGCAAGCCAGTTCGCCCTTTCGGACAGGCGAATGATTTCCAGAACTTCCATAATCCGGGCGACATCTGCATCCCCGAGGGCGGCAAACAAGGTGGTCATGATCCCTTTATCGCCCTTTAACGACAGCTCGAGATTATTGAACACTGTCTGGCTTTCAAAAACCGTTGGTTTCTGGAATTTACGGCCAATGCCGAGATTGGCGATGTAGGCTTCATCATGCTTGGTGAGGTCGATATTACCCTTGAAGAAAACCTCGCCTTCATCGGGGCGGGTTTTGCCGGTGATGACATCCATCATGGTCGTCTTGCCGGCGCCGTTGGGACCAATAATGGCCCGCATTTCGCCGGGTTCAATAACAAGACTGAGACTGTTCAGCGCCTTAAAGCCATCAAAACTGACACTCACGCCATCCAGATACAGGATCGACGCAAACTCTGGAGTTTTTTCTGATGCAGGACGGGATGTCATCTATTCCTCCTTTACATATGCTGGAATAGTTGAAGCAGGGCCGGTTTGACGGTTTTTAATTTTCTCGATCCAGATCGCCGATGTGCCGACGATGCCCTTGGGTAAAAAGAGTGTTGTGAAAACGAACAATCCGCCAAGCATATAAAGCCATGCCTCGGGAAGGGCACCGGTGAAATAGCTTTTGCCCCAGTTCACCAGCATCGCACCAAGCACCGCCCCCCAAAGAGTTCCGCGGCCACCAACGGCAACCCAGATCACCACCTCGATAGACTGGGCGGGCGAAAACTCCGATGGATTGATAATGCCGACCTGCGGCACATAGAGCGCCCCGGCAATTCCCGCCAACACAGCGGAGACCACGAAGACAAAAAGCTTGTAATATTCCACCCGATAGCCCGAGAAACGGGTTCGGCTTTCCGCATCGCGAATGGCGATGAGAACGCGCCCAAGTTTGGATTGCGTGATGAAACTACTAATCAGGTACCCAAAAGCCAGCGCAATGACGGAGCAAACGAATAGGCCAAGACGGGTACCATCCGATTGTAAATCAAAACCCAAAATTTCCTTGAAATCCGTCAGGCCATTATTGCCGCCAAACCCCATATCATTCCGGAAGAAAGCAAGCATCAAGGCATATGTCATGGCTTGCGTAATAATAGACAGGTAAACGCCCGTCACCCGCGCCCGGAAGGCAAACCAGCCAAAGATGAAGGCAAGAATGCCCGGCACCAAAATCACCATGGTCATGGCAACGGGGAACATATCAAAGCCGGTCCAGTACCAGGGTAGCTCGGTCCAGTTCAAAAAAACCATGAAATCCGGAAGATCGGGATTACCATAGACGCCGCGATCGCCGATCTGGCGCATTAGATACATGCCCATAGCATAACCACCGAGTGCAAAGAACGCCCCATGACCGAGGCTCAAAATTCCGCAATAGCCCCAAATCAGATCAACACTGAGGGCCAGAAGCGCAAAGCTGAGATATTTTCCAAGCAGGCTGACCATATAAGTCGGCACATGGAAAAAGGAACTCTCCGGAACCAGAAGATTGCTCAAGGGAACAAGGAGGGCGGCGACAAGAAGAATCCCCAAAAACGTCTTGCCACCGCCCGGAAGACCCGTCACGAGGGAAACAAACGGGCCTTTTTTCGTACTACTAAAATCCATGGTTCAACTCTCCACGGCACGGCCCTTGAGGGCGAAGAGCCCTCGGGGACGTTTTTGAATGAACAGAATGATGGCGACCAGAACCAAAATCTTGGCGAGCACTGCACCTGTATAAGGCTCTAAGAATTTGTTGGTGATGCCGAGACTGAGGGCGCCAACAAGGGTTCCCCACAAGTTACCAACGCCGCCGAACACCACAACCATAAAGCTGTCGATAATATACGCCTGCCCAAGGTTAGGGCTGACATTGTCAATCTGGCTCAGGGCGACGCCGGCCATGCCGGCAACACCGGAGCCAAGTCCAAAGGTCATGGCATCCACCCAGCCAGTGCGGATACCCATGGACGCCGCCATCTGGCGATTTTGGGTAACGGCGCGCATCTGCAAGCCAAAGGCCGTCTTTTTAAGGATCAGTACCAACATCAGCAGCACCGCAGCGGCAAAGAGGATAATGGCGATCCGGTTATAGGTGAGCGCCAGTCCGCCCGTGACCTCCCAGGTTCCGCTTAGCCATTCCGGCGAGGAGACTTCCTTATTGGTCGGCCCAAATATCGTTCGCACGAACTGTTGCAAGATCAGGCTGATCCCCCAGGTTGCGAGCAGGGTTTCCAACGGACGTCCATATAGATAACGGATGACACTGCGTTCAATACCGACACCGCAAAGACCTGACACAATAAAGGCCAGCGGCACTGCGGCGATGAGGGCGTAATCGAGAAACCCCGGCGCGAAGTTGCGGCAAAGCTCCTGCACCACATAGGTGGTATAGGCGCCGATCATCACCATCTCCCCATGGGCCATGTTGATGACCCCCATAACCCCGAAAGTGATCGCGAGGCCGATGGCGGCCAGCAACAAGACGGAGCCTAGTGAGATACCCTGAAAGATATTTTCAATAATGTTCAAAAAGTCGAGCTTTTCATCAATTTTGGTGAGCCCGGCTTGCACCGCAATGATCAATTCCTTTTCGGGCCCTGTCGGATTTTGAAGCGCTCGCAGACTGCTAAGCTCTCCGCTTAAAAGGGATTTCACCTGTGGATCATGAAGATCACTTAAGATTTCGAGCGCCGCCTGTTTATCGGCCATCGTGGCGCCATGGCGTAATTCCAGCGCTGCCAATGCCCGTGTCATGGCCGGAACGACGGTCGGATCAGTTTCCGACGCCAACGCGCTTTGCATAGGCGCCATCATTTCCTTCGGCCTGCTGATAAAGACGGCATTGGCCGCTTTCATCCGTAGCGCCGGATCGTCACTTAACAGCGTAAGCCCGCCAAGCTGCCCTTTAATCAGACCGCGCATCTTGTTGTTGATACGGACTTTTTTGACGTCGGATTTGGGGGTAAGGCCGATTTCTGTGCCGGTGATGGCATTGACAGTTTTATAGCCGCCCTCCGCCTTTACGCCGATCACCAGAACGTTGTCCGATTTTTGAATAAATAGTTTTCCGCCAAGCAGCGCTTCCAGAATAATCACAGAGCGCGCATCGCCGGTAGCGGCAACGGCTTCGACCGCCGCGGTTTTGTCTTTGTAGCCCTTCGCGAGCAACCCTTGCGAGGCCTCAGTCAGATCAGCGGAAACCGCCACAGCCTGTGTCATAAACAGGATCGCGAGCGCCGCCAGAAAGCTTTTTAATATGATCCGCATGGGGGTTCGGATCCTTTTTGTAAAATATGGGGAGAATGAAGGCCGGCGTTCCACCGGCCTTCAAATAGTGAGCCTTAGAACATGGCCTTTTCGCAGCCACCGCAGACAAACGGGTATGTCCAATCGGATGTCAGCTTGGCGCTCTCAGGAATGAAGTCACTCCAGGCATCACCTTTGACGACACCGTCTGTCCTCCAAACCGTTTCGATCTGGCCGTCGTCCTGGATCTCGCCGATCAGAACAGGCTTCGAAAGATGGTGGTTGGTGTTCATAACCGCCGTACCACCCGTCAGGTTCTTTACTTCTTGACCGTACATGGCCTGACGCACCGCATCGACGTCGGTCGTGCCAGCCTGTTTCACAGCCTGTACCCACATTTGGAAGCCGATATACGTGGCTTCCATCGGATCATTGGTAACGCGCTCGTCGTCGCCAATGAAAGCATGCCATTTCTTGATGAATTCGGCATTTTCCTCATCTTCAACGCTCATGAAATAGTTCCAGGCAGCGAGATGGCCCACAAGCGGAGCGGTGTCGAGACCCGCCAACTCTTCTTCGCCAACGGAGAAGGCAATGACAGGTATGTCAGATGCGACAATACCCTGGTTGCCCAGTTCCTTATAGAAAGGCACGTTGGCATCACCATTAATGGTGGAGACAACAGCCGTTTTCTTACCTTCAGAACCAAACTTCTTGATGTCGGAGACGATTGTCTGCCAATCAGAGTGTCCGAACGGCGTATAGCTGATCATGATGTCTTCATCTGCCACACCCTTTGATTTAAGGAAGGCTTCGAGGATCTTGTTGGTTGTCCGGGGATAAACATAATCGGTCCCGGCCAGAACCCAGCGCTTCACATCGCCGCCTTCTTCGCTCATCAGATATTCAACGGCGGGAATGGCCTGCTGGTTCGGCGCTGCACCGGTATAGAAGACATTGCGGGAGCTTTCTTCGCCCTCATATTGAACAGGGTAGAAAAGCATGCTGTTGAGCTCTTCAAATACCGGAAGAACCGATTTGCGGGACACCGATGTCCAGCAACCAAAGACCACATCAACCTTATCAACTTCGATCAGCTCACGGGCTTTTTCCGCGAAAAGCGGCCAGTTCGACGCCGGATCAACAACAACGGCCTCAACTTTTTTGCCCAGAAGGCCGCCATTTTTGTTTAAATCATCCACCATCATCAACACCGCGTCCTTCAACGTGGTTTCCGAAATGGCCATGGTTCCGGAGAGAGAATGCAGTACCCCCACTTTAATCACATCGTCAGCCGCCTGGGCTGTGCCCAAACCAAGAGCACTTGTTGCCAACATGGCCGCTCCCGTCATAATTCCTGCTACTTTGCGTAGTCCTAACATTGCCGTCGCCTCCATTAGATTAGTAATTTTGCAATGCAACATGATTGGCAAGGATTGTGCCAGAAACTCGACATCTCAACCTACTTTCTAACAACCATATGAATATATTGATGTTTTCCGGTCAAATTGAATCGGAAAAGCCGGTTGAAAAATAAGTCGTCGCTTGGATTTTTGGTTTTTGACTAAATATTGTGCATTTTATGCTGTTTCCGCGGGCACCCCTCTTAAAATGTCTATTATTTAAGCAAGTCAGTTTTTTTGACCCGCGTTGAAACTGGAATTCATTCAAATACAAGGCCGCGCCACGCCAATTAAATCAATGGCGTTCAGGAAACGACCATGTAATGATCGTCCCTGGACAAAAGCCGACAGCATTATTCCCCGGGAGGACTAAAATGAAAATGAAAATAGGGATCCTTATGGCAGGACTGGTTTTGAGTGGAACGGCAATCGCGGGGACAAATCGAGTAGACGGCCAACGACCGGATGCGCCGGAACTGGCGGCTCCTGGACCAAATGCCATTGGTGTTCGGACCATAAACCTGGTTCACAAGGACCAGATAGACATCTTGAATGTCAAAGACGGAAAAATGCCCAGATATGACCGTCCGTTGACCGTCGAGGTCTGGTATCCGTCAGACGGCGCCACCCGCGGAGGGGACTATAAAAATGTATTTTTGCGCGATGGCAAGACCCAGGTAACCCTGCACGGGCAAGCCGCACGGGACGCCGCACCGGCCAAACCAGCGACCGCATATCCGCTGATTATCGTTTCCCACGGCTATCCGGGGAACCGCTTCTTGATGAGCCATCTTGGTGAAAACCTGGCGTCAAAGGGATATGTTGTGGCGGCTATCGATCATACCGACAGCACGTATCATGACAAGTCTGCCTTCGGGAGTACCCTCGTCAATCGGCCGCTGGATCAGCTTTTCGTCCTCAACGAGATGG
>NVRR01000179.1 GCA_002732675.1 Sneathiella sp.
TGGTAGCATCGAAATTTCATCGGACAACCTGTCCGCGCTGCCGCAATGGCAGCGCGTCGTCGAAAGTTTTGATGCTGCAACAAAGGAAGCCAAAAAATGTGACGCAAAAATTGAAGACTGCCGATCACAGCAGATGACCCTTTGGCGGGCAAAAATTAACGAGCTTGGACGTTCTGCACAGCAAGTGCAAATGCAGGAGATCAATCGTTTCTTCAATAGCTGGCGACATCGGTCTGATGTTGAGAATTACGGGACCGATGATCATTGGGCGACGCCATTGGAATTCGTCGCCAACGGCGGGGATTCCGAAGATTTCGCCATCATGAAATACCTCAGCCTGAAAGAGTTGGGATTCCGTCCTGAGAATATGCGGATTGTCGTTGCAAATGACGTGCTGCGAGACAGCCCGCATACGGTATTAAGCGTCTCTTTACGGGGACGACGGTACATATTGGACAGTATCAACGACACCATTCTACGCGCAGAATTCGTGCAATATTACGTGCCGCTTTATTCCGTGAATGAAACCTGGAGATGGGCCCACATCCCGCAAAGTTTCATCGCCGTCGCCTATGTACCTGAAGGGGTTAAAACAGATGACTGATGCCACAGCCAAGCTGGAACTGACGACATTTTTGCCAGATGAGGCACCGACTGATACGGCGTCCGAAAAAAAATCGCCCTGGCGGACGGGGGGCTTGCTGTTCGCTATCCTCGCAATCCTGTCTTATTTTGTCAGCGATTACGCCATTGAAACACGTAAATCGGAATTGCTGGTTGATCTGCAGAAGCGTCTGGAAATTGGTGCGGCCGGAGAGGCGGAAGTAATTGAAACCTGGCTCACAAGTTCCGTACAAGCCGCCAACCGCATTGCCAATAGCGAGTTGTTCCAGCTTTTTACAACCGAAGTTAATCTGACATCGGACCGCGCCCTCCCCCGGGCGCTGGCCGATCAGCTCCCCTATATGCAAAATGCCATGACGGCATTTGCCCGGCAAAACTTCCTGACCGGCGCTTATCTGATCGGCAAAGACGGTCGAGCCTATCTTGCTTCTGGCGGCGCGCCGGCTCTTGATGATCAACAGCGCGAGGCGGCCCGCGGCCAGTATTCACAATCCGGGAATGCCATAACGCCCTTTCGAACAACGCCCGTCGGCCTTACTTTCGATTTTCTGGTCCCTATTATGGCCGCGCAGTCAAACGGGGCGCAAGCCAATACTGTCGGTGTTTTGCTGATGACAGTTCCGGCGTCCAAATCCCTCGGCGAATTTCTCGCGCCTTCGCCCTTGACCGGCAGGCCATATATTACCCGGCTTTTTCAGCTTGGTAAGGAGGGCTTTGTTGAGCTATTCCCGCAGCGCGCGCCCTTTATGGGACAAGGCGCAGACCCCGATTTATCCCTGGATAAAGCGGATTTCGAAGCGTTGCCGATGCCAGGTGGCGGCATTCTCTATTCTTCGGGCGCGCCCGTGCCGGGCACAAATCTATTCGTCTTCCAGCAAGTGCGGGATGTGGACGCCCTTAAAAGCTTGAAAACCTATAAATTCTTTGTGACCGGGCTCGCCGCCAGCATCGTCATTGTTGTGCTCAGTCTTTTTGCCACTATCTGGCTTGTCATGAAGAACCAGAATGCCCATGCCCTGACAACGCAGTATAAAGATTTCGCCGCACAAATTAACGTGCAGCGACGCCTGCTGGGCAGCATCAACAATACCATTGACGAACAAATCGGCCTCACCGATCCCGAAGGCCTTTATATCTATGCCAACCCGTCCCTTGCTCGTCTGGCGGATGTTCCACTGCGGGCTATTCCGGGGAAAACCGACCGGGATCTATTTGGCGAAAAGGCGGCGCGGGAGCTGGCCGAACATGACCGCAAGGCCATCGCGACCGAGCAGACCATCAATGCCTTTATTGACATCGAGACGGTCCATGGCAAGCGGACGTTGCGTATCGCCAAATCCCGTTTCGTAAATGACGAAGGTTTATTCGTTGGCATCGTCACAGTCGGCAGTGACATAACAGAATATGTTGAATTCCAGCGCCGCAAGGAGGAAATGGGCCAGAAGACGATTTCCGTTCTTGCGCACATGTTAGAAGCAAATGATCCCTACCTCGCCGATCATTCAAGTCGGCTAGGCCGATTGGCAAACTATATTTCTGAGGAACTTGGCCTCGCGCCTGAAACCCGGCAAATCATCGAGACGGGGGCGCATTTATCCCAAATCGGGAAAATTTCCATACCCCGCGAAATTCGTGTGAAAGAAGCGCGCCTAAGCGATGAAGAACAAAAAATCATGCAAGACCATGTGAACGTCGCCGAAGCTATTCTTCGGGAAGCCGAGATTGAAAAACCGGTCCGCGATGCGATTACGCAAATCAATGAACATCTGGACGGCACGGGCTATCCTAATGCCTTGCGAGACGAGGATATTGATATGCCGGGACGCATTCTGGGCATGGCTGATATTCTGATCGCCCGCATTTCGCCGCGTGGGTATCGTAAAACAATTGGTATTGATGAAGCGTTGCGGGTCTTCAAGAGCAACCCGGGGAAATATGACCAGAAAATCGTCCAGGCAATGACCGATTTCTTTGAAACCGACACCGGTGCAAAATTCAAGTCAGAGATTGAGAATAAAAGCTAGGGTCGAGCTTCCGGCTATCAGGATTCGTCCGAAACAATGCCCGCTTTCAGTAAATCAGCGGTTTGAATATCGATATTATCTGGCGCGGACGGTAGAGTATCAAGACCTAACGCCTGCCCCGATACCGTCAAAACGCCGCCGCCATCATTCCCCGTCAAGACGAACTCAAGAGCATCGGGCGCGTCCTTGGCGGCAATATTCAGCGCGTCGAACAACGCGTCCAGGTCAACTATTTCTTCTTCGTCCAGATCCATTACCAGTCCTGTTTTAGCCACACTCTCAGCTTTTTCGGCGTTATCGTCCCGTGGGTCATTTTTATCCATACTATGTCCTACACAGGCTAGGTTTCAACATATAAGTCATACTTATTGGAGAATTTTTCTAAATTCCGCCGAAAGTTATGCCGCTCAATGATCTCATATTATGAACACCGCGGTCATCATTCATCCCCCAAATGAGGGATGAACAGACAAATTTTCACTATTTTTGTTAAAATTTTATGGTTTTTTGCAGCTGCGTCAGTATTTCGGCACAGCTTGCCGAAAAGAATCGCTAGGCACCGCAACGCCAACCGCTTCGCGGTTTTTATAGGAAAAAGTTGCGACATGAATGCCAAGAAGCTTGTACTCATCGCCCTGACGTACAAAAATCGGCGACCCGGAATCCCCATTCGTGGCATCACAGCGATGCAAAAGGACCGACCCCGTATTCTTGCTGTTATTCTTCTTGCCGGTAATTTCGCAATCGGTATGGGCGGTCAGAATATGAGATATATCTTTACTGTAACCCGCCTGGACAAATATCGCCCCATTGGCGCGGTAGAGTTTAAGCTGATCTTCGTTGCTTCCGGCAAGGGACATATATCCATATGTTTCGCCAAGCGGCGCCTCAAGCGTTGCAATCGCCCAGTCCTGTTCCATTGGTGCCTTTCCATTGGCTGCCGACGGATTGCCGCTTGCAAGTCGATAACTTTTTACTTTGGTATGAGCGCCATATGTCCCTTTTTCATATTCGACAACAAAATGAAAGGCGCTCGGGACCGCCCATATATGACGGCGATGGTCCCAAAAGCAATGCGCCGCCGTCAGCAGTTGGGACGGGCCGATCAAGACGCCTGTGCAATAGCTGCCGTCCCGGTTAAGGCGGCCAATGGTCCGCCAGGGATATTGGGTAATATCGACACGGACGCGATCATCCACACCCTTTATGCCCTGCAAATATTTTCTTTTGGCAACGCCGGCATCGGAGTCCGCGGCCTGAACCGGGACAAGGGCAATCACCAGGACCGATAGCGTTGCCGCTAACCCCCAGCATAAGACCCTTTTCATTCTCAATAATGTCTGCGGCAATCGCATCAATACCCGCCCAAAAATCAACAAACTTTTCTTGCAGATTGCATCTAAATTATAGTCAGCTTATTAACAGTTCTCTGTTAGGTTAACGTTATGACGCTAACGCAAATTCCTTAATTTTACGGCAGTATTACGATTTAAATGCATGAACTGACCGATATTGCGATAATTGCAACTGTGGCCCTTGTTTTAGGCATGATTATGACGCGCCTGAAACAACCAGCCATTGTCGGCTATCTTCTGACGGGCATGGTGCTGGGCCGCTCGGTTTTTGGTTTCGTTGAAGACCGTGCCAATGTGGAAATTCTGGCGGAACTGGGCGTTCTACTGTTGCTCTACCTGATCGGCATGGAGCTCAACCTGAAATCCTTCATGCGCATCTGGAAGACCGCCATTGGCGGCGTCTTTCTGCAAGTTGCCGTGGCCTATGGTCTTATGGCATTACTGGCACTTTATTTCGATTGGCCCTGGCAGCTCACTTTGCTGCTGGCATTCAGCCTCTCCATTAGCTCCACAGCCGTCGCCGTCAAAATCCTCGAAGATATCGGCGAACTTCATGAGAAAACCGGAAATATTGCCATTGGCCTGCTAATTGCCCAGGATCTCGCCGTTGTTCCTATGCTATTGATCATCGGCGGCCTCACGGGTGACGAGTTAGATATTACAACATTAGTGCTGACAATTGCCCTCGCCATTGGCTTCCTGATTGGGTTGATCCTGTTCCTGAGCCAGCGAGAGCGTGTCCATCTGCCCTTTCTGAAAGCAATTTCCGGCAATTCCGATTTGCTACCGCTGTTCGGCATTGTCTTCTGCCTTGGCTTGGCGGCAATCAGCGGCCTCCTCGGCACCTCGCCAGCCTTCGGTGCGTTTCTTGCCGGCCTGATCATCGGCAACAGTCAGGAACGAAATCGCATTGTTGAAGCAACGCAGCCGGTTCAGGCGATCCTGCTGATGATTTTCTTCCTGTCTATCGGATTGCTGATCGACCTTACTTATATTTGGCAAAATCTTGGCCTGGTGCTGATCATGCTCGCGGCTGTCACTGTCATCAAGACCATTGTCAACGTTGGCATTCTGCGGGTGACAGGCGTTGACTGGCGGTCTGCCTTTATCGCCGGGACGGCGCTGGGACAAATCGGCGAATTTTCCTTCCTGCTGATGGCCGTCGGCGGCAACAGCGACTATGTGTCTGACGATATTGCCCAATTGATGATTACCGTCATTGCCCTTAGCCTGATGATCAGCCCTTTATGGCTGCTGACTGCACGCCGTGCGCAGCGGCTGGCCGCCGGACAAGCCAATGATTTTCGCAATGTCTGGGATGACCTTTATGGCCAGGAAACCATCTTTATCAAACGGGCGTTGAAGGCAACATTTGAATATCTGAAATTTCGGCAGGGCAGCGCGAAGAATGGTGCACCCTCTGACCCGGCCATGGAAGGATCAGAAGTTATTATTCAAAGTGAAGATGCGGGAACCTACCAGGCGCTGATGGAAGAAGAACGCGGAATTCCAGAGAAGGCCGATGAGCCAACGGCTAAAGGCAGCTAAATCTGATAATCGTGTTTCCGGCGACAGCGAAACAGATATCCTTTGATGCAGTATCATATTGCCATAACTCGGTCTTGCCGATTTTCGTAATTTTATCCGCAGGCCCAATGGCCGCCTGAACCAGGTCCGGCGACGTCAGACCGGTAATACTGGAGAGTAAATCTGCTTCCGAACGCTGCTCACAAGACGCCAGAAATACCATCATAGCCGACGTCAGCAGGCCTATTTTTACCCTCTGCAGCATGGTTTTCATCTCCAATGGCCTTGTAACTTAATCACTCGCACTATAAGTTTCTCAATACCGGTCATCATATCCTACAATTCTTACATTATTCCTAATTCTTCAATGACGCGAGGCGGTTTTGGAACGACAGCAGAAAATTCTCGATTTTTGGTTCCTCCCCGAGACCCATGCAGACTACGGCAAGACCCGTAAAGAATGGTTTGAGAAGAACGACGCGTTTGACGCTAAAATCAGCGAGAATTTTTTGAAGGATTTCGAGGACGCGGCAGCCGGGCATTGTCTTTCCTGGACGGAGACAGCACTTGGATCAATGGCGCTTATCCTCCTGTTTGACCAGTTTTCCCGCAATATGTTCAGGGAAAGCCCCCGCGCCTTCGCAACGGATGGAAAAGCGCGGGAAATCGCACGGCATATGATTGCTCGCGGCTTTTATGATGGTCTAAACAACATGCAAAAACAGTTTGCCGCCCTGCCCTTTGAGCATAGCGAAGATATCGAAGATCAAAAACAATCGATGGCGCTTTTTGCCGACCTCGGCAATGCGGAGCTGGTGAGATATGCCAAGCTTCATTATGATATCATCGATGAGTTCGGACGCTTTCCGCATCGGAATAATGTTCTCAGTCGTTCGTCCACGGTCGAAGAGATCGCGTTTTTGAAGACCCCTCATTCCTCCTTCTGAAACCCCCGTCAGTCCAGATCAACACTTTTCAAGACGAGAAGGATATTTCATGAGCAGCTTAGCAAACCAGGTTATTATCGTCACCGGCGCCAGTCGTGGTATCGGCGCCGCCGCTGCCATAGAACTGGCGCGACAAGGCGCCAGGATATCCCTGGCCGCGCGTACCGCGGCAGCTTGCAACAATACCCTACAGCAGATTTCCGATGCCGGCGGGGAGGCATTCGCAGCCAGCTGCG
>NVRR01000180.1 GCA_002732675.1 Sneathiella sp.
ATACGATTGAGCACTATGGCCATCTCGATGGCTTGATCAACAATGCCGGGATTGTTGACCCCATTGGCCGGATCACCGATACGGCTCCCGAAGACTGGATGCGAAATATTACGGTTAATCTTGCCGGAGTCTATCACGGCATCCGCGCTGTCCTGCCTCATTTCGAGAAACAGAATTCGGGCGTGATTGTCAATATCAGCTCCGGCGCCGCTCATAGCCCCATGGAAGGCTGGAGTGCCTATTGTTCAGGAAAAGCCGCCGTTCATATGATGACCCGGGCCACTGCGCTTGAATACGGCGATCTTGGCGTTCGTATTTATGGCTTTGCGCCAGGTGTTGTCGATACCGAAATGCAGTCCTCAATCCGCGCCTCCGGCATTAATGCCGTAAGCCAGATCCCGCGGGAAAACCTGGCGTCGGTTGATGCCCCGGCAACAGCAATTGCCTGGCTTTGTAGTGACGCGGCGATAGACCTTGCGGGTCAGGAACTCGATATTCGCGATGAAGGTTTGCGCGCAAGGATCGGCCTACCCCCCTTATAGAAGTGGGTCATCTGAGCCTATATCCGGTCGCCAAAATTGGCTTATTTCTACGGCGGAGATCGTGAAAACGTCTGATATATCGATCTTGTAATGACGCGCAAGTTCCGATAACAACTTCAATTCATTATGATAGTCGGACGGCCGCCGGAACTGCTCACATATTTCCTGATCGGTCATCATATGCAGCGAGCGGAGTAACATGATCACCCGCCGACGGTTCGCCCGTTTGGACTGGTCGGCAGATCTTGTTGCGAACTGGACGAATTTATCGGCAGCTATGAATATTTTTTCCGCCGGATATAATAGAATGCTGGAGCGGGTAAATCGATTGCGCAGCCGGCTCACAAATCGGCTGGACGGCAGGTCGGCAGTGTCCAGGTATCTCTTGATAACCATACGTCTACAGATGACTTGCTTTCTCGGCATCACCCGCGACAGGCTGATAAAGCCCGGCGCATAGACAGCCAGCTGATCAAAAGACATGAATTTTTCCAAAAAGCAGTATTCGGCCATCCAGAATCGCTTTTTTGCGGCGGATAAGGCAGAGAGTTCACCCTCGACCTGATCGCGAAGAAGTGCGCGATCAAGGCGTTCATCAGTAACAAGCCTCTCGGCAAACGCGCGGGCGGGTTGATTATCGATGACAAACGGTCGCGACCAATAAGGCTTCGGCGGCGGGCTGAGACTCCAGGGTAAATCGTTCCGCGGTTTCAGAAGGTTTGAGGCGTCAATGGGCGCCATCTCACGATATATCATGGTTTTTCGCGATCTATTGAATGTCTGCTTTTGATTGTTCAGACGTTCAAACGCAGGCGCCCGTGATAAATCAGGCGGAAATAGTTGTCACCGGCATTTTTATGGGTCCGTCTTTGCGCTTGTTCCAGAACTGTTTCACAAACGGATTATCCGATTTGGCCGCTTCCTGAACGTCACCCGTCCAGACGACTTGTCCCTCATGCAGCATCGTAATGCGGTCAGAAATAATACGGGCCGTCAGCAAATTACTGGTAATGGCCACTACGGTGCTGCCCAGCTCCCTGACTTTATTAAATATTTGGTCGTTTATGACATTGCTCATGATCGGATCAAGACCGGCCGTTGGTTCATCCAGAAACAAGATCGGCGGATCACCGGCGATGGCCCGCGTAAACCCCACCCGCTTTTGCATACCGCCCGACAACTCCGCTGGCATCAAATCGGCGATATCGGCGGACAGCCCGACCGACGCAAGTTTTTTTATAGCTATATTTCGGACTTCTTTTTTCTTTGCGCCGGGCTGCTGGAGCAGGCGAAAGCCGATATTCTCCCAGACCGTCATCCCGTCAAATAAACCGGAACGTTGAAACAAAATACCGAATTTCCCGAAAAATTCGCTCCGTTCCTTATCAGATAAATCAGTCACTTCCACGCCATCAAGGAGGATCGATCCACTGTCAGGTTTGATCAGCCCAAGGATGCATTTCAACGTCAGCGTCTTGCCAGAGCCGGACGGTCCGATCAGGGTCATGATTTCCCCGGACTTAACGTCGAGATTAATGCCATTGAGGGCCTTTACGCCGTCAAAACTCTTGCATAAGTCGCGGACAACGATCTTGCTTTGCTGAGGATCTTTCATGCCCCCAACGTAACGGATAAATTTGCGAAAACAAACTGCATTCTGCTATGAGGGGGCAGTTTCAGCGATGCGAGGAATGATGACCGCGCCATTTTCACAGAATACCTATAATCGGCCGCAATTTCACGGCGGAGACCTGCAATGGGCGGAGGCAGAATTCGGCCATCCCGCTGACTTCTGGCTCGATCTCAGCACGGGGATTAATCCCGCGCCCTACCCGGTCCCGAAAATATCCGAAGCGGCATGGCATCGTCTGCCTGCCCCCGCAGCAGAAAATGATTTGCTGCAAGCAGCGCGGAGATTTTATCAAGTGCCCAAGCCGGTGGAAATCTGCGCCCTCCCGGGGACACAGGCCGCCATACAACTCTTGCCGCGTCTGTTTCCCGTCTGCAAGGTCGATATTTTCTCGCCGACTTACTCTGAACATGCGGGGTGCTGGTCCGGAGCCAGGCATTTTATCCGCAGCATCAATGCCATGGACGATGTCGATGGGGACACCAAAATCGCCGTTCTCGTCCATCCCAATAATCCTGACGGCAGAGTTTTTCCAAAAGATGCTATTTCCCGGCTTGCTAAAGAATTGCGATCACGCGGCGGCTGGCTTATTCTCGATGAAGCCTTTGCCGATATGGACCCGGAATTATCTTTTGCATCGGAGCTCGGTAAAAGTGGCCCAATTATTCTGAAATCCTTTGGCAAGTTTTTTGGCCTTGCGGGCTTGAGACTTGGGTTTCTGCTGGCCCCCTCCGGAATAGCCCGGCAAGTTCGGCAAGAGCTTGGCCCCTGGGCGGTAAGCGGCATCGCCATGGAAGTTGGCACACAGGCCTTTGATGATGATGAATGGATTGATCAAACCCGCGCGAGCCTTCAAGCATCCTCTCAGCGCCTAAAGGTACTGCTTACCAAAGCCAAACTAACTTTGGCCGGGGGCACGGCGCTGTTTCAGCTGATCGAATCAGCCGACGCGGCGGCTCTCTTCAAGCATCTTTGCAAGGCCGGCATCCTCTGCCGGATATTTCCGGACCGCCCGGGATTTTTGCGTTTCGGCCTGCCGGGTGCAGAAAAGGACTGGCTGCGGCTGGAAGCGGCCCTCAAAATCTGGGCCAAGCCTTTGAGGCCGACACTATCCGATTGACAGCTATCCCGTTCAGCCGTAGCGTCCCCCTCCGATGGTTCCCGCAAGGGATATTAAGGGAATGCGGTGCGATTTCGATCAACGCCGCGGCTGTCCCCGCAACTGTAAGCGACTAGCCAGCACACAACGCCACTGAGTAATCGGGAAGGTCTGTGTTGGTGTCATTCGCAAGCCAGGAGACCTACCATCTTATTTGAAACTCTTGCTGCATGACGGAGGATCATGATGCGTGACTTTGATGACATGCTGCCCGCCTATAGACGCCCAATGAGACGCCGCGACGTGTCCGTGCGACGCCTTTTCCTTGCCCTAATAATTGGATCCGACAAATGAGCCAAAAAATACCCGCGACCGTTATTACCGGATTCCTCGGTGCCGGTAAAACCAGCCTGATCCGCAATCTGATAGAAAATGCCAATGGCAAGCGACTGGCGCTAATCATTAACGAGTTCGGCGATCTCGGCGTTGACGGCGATGTACTGAAAGGCTGTGGCAACGAAAATTGCTCCGAGGATGACATCATTGAGCTCGCTAATGGCTGCATCTGCTGCACCGTCGCCGATGACTTCCTGCCGACCATTCAGAAATTGCTGGATCGCGACAACAGGCCGGATCATATCATCATTGAAACCTCTGGTCTGGCTTTGCCCAAGCCCCTGGTTCGCGCCTTCGGCTGGCCGGAAGTCCGCACGCAAGTGACCGTCGATGGTGTGGTAACAGTCGTTGATGGCCCGGCTTATAAGGATGGGCTTTTTGCTGCCAATCCCGACGCCGTGCAAGCGCAGCGGGATGCCGATGAAATGCTCGATCATGACAGTCCGCTGGAAGAACTGTTCGATGATCAGCTTAACTGCGCCGACATGATTATCTTCAACAAGTCCGATTTGCTGACTGACGACGAGATTGCCGCCGCCACAGCCACCTTGCAGTCCCGTCTTCGCCCGTCGGTAAAAATGGTGAAAACCAGTCATGGTAAAATCGACGCCCGTGTTCTGCTCGGGATCGAAGCGGCCGCCGAGGATGATCTGGACGCCCGCCCCTCCGTCCATGATGATGCAGATGACCATGAGCATGATGACTTCGACAGCTTTGTCCTTGAAATCGGTGAAGTCGATAACCTTGATCAGTTAATGAGCCAGCTCGATACCGCGATCGCCGCCGAGGATATCCTGCGCGTCAAAGGCTTCGTCGCGGTGAAAGACAAGGACATGCGGCTGGTGCTGCAAGGCGTCGGTCCGCGCATTCAGCATTATTTTGATCGCGACTGGGGCGCCGACGAAGCCCGGTTAAGCCGTCTGGTCATCATCGGTGAACATGATATGGACCAAGCCGCCATCCGCGCGATAGTCAAGGGCTGACATGCATTTACTGGCGGCAATACCTGGCGGGATAGCAGACGGCGCAGAAGCCGTCGATCTGGAACAGCGTCCGGGAGATATCATTTTTATCTCGGCGGCGGATACCGAGCTTTCAAGCCTTGCCGTTAGTCGAGGCGCGATATCGGACGGCCCGTCACTCCGCCTCGCCAATATGATGCAGCTTTCCCATAACCTCTCGGTAGATATCTATGTGGAGGATATTATCGCTTCCGCCAAGCTGGTGGTGCTCCGGCTTCTGGGCGGGGTAAGTTACTGGCCGTATGGGGTGGAGCAACTGGTGGAATGCTGTCGCCGCAAAAATATCCTGCTGGCGATTTTGCCCGGCGACGATCAACCCGATGAAGAACTGGCCGCGCTGAATACGGTCAGCCGTGATGTCTCTCACCGGCTCTGGCAATATCTGGTGCACGGCGGCCAGGAGAATTACGCGGGCTTTCTGAACTATTGTCATTTCCTGCTGGACGGCAAAACCGACTGGCGGGAGCCGAAACTGCTGATGAAGGCCGGTATCTACTGGCCCGGCCTTGAAGATCCCGACCTGGACGCTATCCGCCAGAGCTGGAAAGACGGCGCGGAATGTATCGGCATTGTCTTCTATCGCGCGCTCTATCAGGCCAACAATCTGGCACCTGTTGATGATCTGATCGCCGCCCTGCAGGCGAAAGGGCTTAACCCCCTCCCGCTTTATGTGGGCAGTCTGAAAGACCCCATTTGCGCTGAAATTATCGAACAGTATTTACGCCAAACCCGCCCTGCCGTTCTTCTGAACGCTACTGGCTTTGCCATTTCCAGCCCCGGCGCCGATCGCCGCAAAACGCCCTTTGATATAGCGAATTGCCCGATCCTGCAGGTGATCTTCTCAGGCGGCAATGAAGACACATGGCGGAGTGGCATCACGGGATTGTCCGCGCGGGATATCGCCATGAATGTGGCACTGCCCGAAGTTGACGGACGTATTCTCTCCCGCGCTGTCTCCTTCAAGGCCGATGCCGGATATGACGCGACGACGCAGACAAATATCATCGCCTATAAACCGGTACCGGATCGTATTGAATTTGTCGCCAGCCTCGCCGCCAACTGGGCAAGGCTTCGGACGACACCCGCCAAAAGCCGAAAAATAGCGCTTATCCTCGCCAATTATCCCAACAAGAACGGCCGGATTGGCAATGGCGTCGGTCTGGATACCCCGGCGGGCAGCATTGAAGTGCTAAAAGCGCTAAAAGCTGACGGTTACGACGTTCGGGACATTCCTGCTAGCGGCAACGATCTGATCTCTGCCTTGTTGGAGGGACCTACTAACGATCGAACCCGCAAGGCAAAATCCGATGGCCTTACCTATTCGCTGGATGCTTATAAATCCTTCTTCCGCTCCCTCCCCACCAAACTGCAATCGGAGGTGATGGAGCGTTGGGGAGAGCCGGAAAATGATCCTTTCGTCTCCAGCGATAAATTCCATCTGGCAGCAAAGCGTCTTGGCAATGTAATTATCGGTATACAGCCAGCACGTGGCTATAATATCGATCCGGTGAAAAGCTATCATGACCCCGATCTGGTACCGCCCCATGGCTATCTTGCCTTCTACGCCTGGCTCCGCGGGGAAGAAAAAATACATGCGGCCATTCATATGGGCAAGCATGGCAATATGGAATGGCTGCCGGGTAAGTCCGTAGCCCTCTCTGAAGAGTGTTACCCCGAGGCTGTCTTCGGACCCACGGTACATCTCTATCCATTTATCGTCAATGATCCGGGCGAAGGCACGCAAGCCAAACGCCGCGCCAGCGCCGTCATCATCGATCACCTCACCCCGCCCATGACCCGCGCCGAAAGTTACGGACCGCTTGCCGATCTGGAACGGCTGGTAGATGAATATTATGAAGCCGCGGGCATTGATCCGCGCCGTATCGCCCTCCTCCGTCAGCAAATTCTGGAACTCACTCAATCCACCGGTATCGATGTGGATTGTGGGATTGAGGCGGCAGATGCCGAGGGCGACCAGCTTTCCAAGCTGGATAATTATCTTTGTGAGCTGAAAGAGCTACAAA
>NVRR01000181.1 GCA_002732675.1 Sneathiella sp.
TTACGGTCGCGCCGCCAATTAGTATGGAGTAACGCAGCCCAACCAAACAACGAATGAGCAAATCACGACCAAGCTGATCCGTTCCCAAAGAAAGCGAAAGGCCGCCCAATTACGCATGATTTCCGCCCTTTGTGACGGATAGATACGAACGGCCCAAAGCTGGCATCCAATGCCGCATCGGTCGTTGCGCTCCAACTTTCGCAAAGCTGACGTTCGGGCGGTGATCATCTCACGCAAAACGTTTTGAACCAGCAATGCACAGAACAACAAAAAGCGTGACGCCTATCATTGATATCTCGATTGATTCACGCAGCAAGAAACCCGCAAGCATGAGGCCAAAGAACGGTTGCAGTAGCTGTAGTTGACCCACGCTCGCGATCCCCCCGATAGCCAGCCCACGATACCAGAACACAAAGCCAATCAGCATAGAGAACACAGATACGTATCCGAGTGCCGCCCATGCGGGCATGCTGATGCCTGTCCATGTGCTAGGCAAGGTGGCCACTGCGAGCACAATCATAAACGGGAGCGACAGAACCAGCGCCCAAGAAATTACCTGCCAGCCTCCCAAACGGCGGGATAGTACCGCGCCTTCGGCATAGCCAAGACCACACACCACAATTGCTGCGACCATCAACAGATCGCCTTGTAGGGATGTCTCGGCGCTCTGGGTTAGGGCAAATGCGGCCACGGTCAAACTGCCAACACTTGAGAACAACCAGAACAGTGGTTTTGGTCGCTCACCGCCACGCAAGACGCCAAAAATGGCGGTGGAAAACGGCAACAACCCGATAAAGACAATCGAATGCGCCGAGGTAATATGTTGCAAGGCCAGTGCTGTGAGCAATGGAAATCCAACCACAACACCGATTGCGACGATAACCAACGGCAGGAAATCAGCGCGTGACGGGCGCGATTGTTTTAAGGCGATGAGGAGTGCAATGCCAAGTGCTGTCGCAATCACCGCACGCGCCGATGTGAGGAATAGCGGGCTGAATCCGCCAACTGCGACACGCGTCGCGGGCAATGACGCACTGAAAATAATTACCCCGAGCAATCCGTTGCCCCAGCCCGCCATTGATCCTCGCATCATATTTCCATCCTGAATTTCGTTCTCACCTCTGGGTCTTTAAGCGAATAGGTCTGGCTAAAACAGTTACAAAACCATACAATCACTACAAACTGTATGGTGATAGTCGCCCGCACACTTAAAGGAAATCCAGATGAGCGGAACACGCACCCATAAAATCATCGAGGCCATTCAGCGCAAAATCTCAAGCCGTGCCTTGGTGGCAGGGGAAAAGCTTCCTTCGATCCGGAGTTTTGCCGGCACGATGCAGGTATCACCGTCAACAGTGGTTGATGCTTATGATCGTCTCGCCGCCGAGGGTGTTATTTATGCGCGCCGAGGGTCTGGATTTTACGTTGCAAATAATACGCAGCCCTTCACAATATCAGAGGCAGGGCCCCGTCTCGAACGCGCCATTGACCCGTTTTGGGTATCGCGTCAATCGCTTGATGCGGACCCGGACGCGCTAAAACCGGGCTGTGGCTGGTTGCCCGCAGATTGGCAACCGCTGGCCCCCTTGCGCCGCGCCATTCGTGGGTTGGCTCGTGCAGATGATGCCTTGCTGACAGATTACGGAAGCACACACGGTGCGCTAAATCTGCGCCGATTACTGGCGCGTCAATTCGTAGATGAAGGGCTGTCCGTCACTCCCGATCAAATCCTTCTGACTGCATCGGGGACGCAAGCCATCGACCTTATCTGCCGCCTATTGCTGCGAGCGGGCGATACGGTGTTGGTGGATGATCCGTGTTATTTCAATTTCCAAGCCTTGCTGCGGGCGCACCATGTCAACATCATCAGCACACCGTTCAGCAAAACCGGCCCCGATATCAAGCGTTTTGAACAGGCATTGGCGCAACACAAACCGCGCCTCTATCTCACCAACTCAGCACTCCACAATCCAACCGGCGCAACGATTAGCGCACAGGTCGCACATCGGGTTTTGAAGCTGGCAAATACCCATGACCTGACCATCGTTGAGGACGACATATTTTCGCCATTTGAACCAACGCTGTCTCCACGTCTTGCCTTATTGGATGGGCTTGATCGTGTGATCCGCATTGGCAGCTTTTCCAAAACCCTCTCGGCTTCCGTGCGCTGTGGCTATATCACCGCGCGCCCTGACTGGATTGAGGCGCTGGTTGATTTGCAAGTGGCCACAAGTTTTGGCGGGCCAAGCCCGATCTCCGCTGAACTGGTTTATGGTGTGTTAAACGGCGGCACCTATCGTAAACATATGGTGGCCTTGCGTAATAAGCTCAGCCGTGCGAGGAGCGATACTGCAGCGCAACTGAAAGCCATAGGCATTATCCCGTGGCTGGAGCCACGCGGTGGGTTTTACCTATGGTGCAGATTGCCCGACGGTGCCGATGCCACTCAACTGGCGCGCCATGCCCTTAGTAATAATATCATCCTCGCCCCAGGGAACGTATTCAGCGTCTCACAATCCATGAACAGTTTCATGCGGTTCAATGTCAGCCAGATGCAATCGCCCAAAATCGCCGACGTTATCGCGCAAGCACTCAAGACTTCAGTAACAAAATAAAACTGCCCATACCGGACTTCTATTTAGTCGTGCAACGCAGCAGTGCAGTGTCTCAAAGCCGACATTTGTCATTCAACATGCGTAAATCAGCATCGGGGCAGCTTTGAGACTGCTGAGTTTGAAAAACCTGAATACGTCTAATCTGTATCAGGTTTTAAATTTGATATTGGTCTCGCTTAGATTATCGCGCCACGGACTTTGGCAGATACCCATTCCGATATCACCACGGCCACCAGAATAATCAGCAAAATCAGTGATACCTGCGGCCACGCAATGGTATTGAGCGAGGAGCTAAGCTGCAAGCCAATGCCGCCAGCGCCAACAAGACCCAAAACCGTGCTTTCGCGAATGTTAATATCCCAACGGAACACAGCGATACCGGCAAAAGCGGGCATAATTTGAGGGATAATCCCATAGACCATGATTTGCCACCGCGTCGCGCCAGTGGCCGTGATCGCCTCAACCTGATTTTCGTCGATTTCCTCGATCGCCTCATACAGCAACTTTGCACAAAACCCGATGGACCGAATAGAAATCGCGATCAGTCCGGCAAAAACACCCGGTCCAACAATGGAAACCAGCAGCAATGCCCAGATTAGCGAATTAACCGAGCGGCTGGAAACGATAATCAGCAAGGCTATGGGCCGCACGAAAAGACGGCTTGGCGTGGTATTGCGCGCTGCCATAAAGGCCACGGGCACTGCGATCATCAGCGAAATCACGGTGCCGAGCGTTGCGATATTCAGCGTGTCCCAGATTGGTTTCCACAACTTGTCCATATAAGACCAGCGCGGCGGCATAGCGCGGCTGGTGATGTCGATTGTGACCTCACCGACATTGCCCATCAACGCCCAAAGGGTGTTGTCAGAGATCACCTGCCACGACCACACAAACACAAGCACCAAGACAAACCACATGCCCCAGCGGGTCAATTGTGATTTGCGGTCACGAACTTGCCAGACTTTCACGCCGTTTTTTTCTATTTGGGGCATTATTTGATCCTCGCGCGGATAATTCCGGATAGGTATTCAAGAACCATCACGGTGCCGATTATTATCAGCAAAATTGCGGCCACAGTGCTGAACTCATACCGGTCAAACGCGGTGTTCAGCGTTGCGCCGATACCGCCTGCACCCACCAGCCCAAGCACCGCAGATTCACGAAAGTTGATATCAAGACGATACATCGACAGGCCAATCAGACGCGGCATGACCTGTGGTTGCACCCCGAAATTGACCCGTTGCAGCCAGTTTGCGCCGGTTGATTCTACTGCTTCGGCCTGAACTTTATTCATGTCTTCGATTTCTTCGGCCAATAGTTTGGCAAGGAAACCGATCGTTGCAAAACTGAGTGTGATAAAGCCGGCCAGCGGGCCGAAACCAAGGATCGCCACAAGAATGATCGCGACGATCAATTCGTTCAAGGCACGCGAAATCGTGATGATAAAACGGCAAATCAGATAGACTGGCAGCGGGGCAATATTGCGCGCTGCGCCCAGTGCGATCGGAATGGAAATAGCGATGCCAACAACCGTAGAGGCAATCGTCATTACCACACTTTCATACATACCCTGTTTAATATCGACCCAGTGCGTGTTGAAGTCCGGGTGGAAAAATCCTCCGATAAATTGCATACCCCGCGCCATGCCGCGCTGAATACGCGACCAGTTGACGTCAATACCAGTGAGATATCTGTCAACGACGCCAAACTTGAAGCCTTCCTCAACAATGCCAAATACCGCAAGGTAGTTGGCCACGCCTCTGGTACCGATGGTTGCCATAAAAACGTAAATCACGACCATAACCAAAATCAGGATGCGCGTGGAGCGTTTTTTGATAAAGGGAGGTTTTTTCCAAACCGTTCCCAGGCGGACGTCTAGGGCCGCAGTCACGCGTCTGCTCCCTCATTGTCTTCTTCATCAACGGCCTCGATTGTGGCTTCCCAGTCTTCTTCACCGTAGATCTGGGTCAAAACTTCGGGAGTTAACTCATCGGGGCCGCCGTCAAAAACAACTTTGCCGCTTTCCAGACCGACCACCCGTTCGACAAACATTTGCGCCAGTGCGACGTCGTGAATATTGATAATTGCTGCCAACCCACGTTCTTCGCACAGCTCACAAATAAGACGCATGATCTGGCGTGAGGTCTTAGGGTCAAGCGAAGCTGTTGGTTCATCGACCAGCAACAATGAGGGATCTTGAATAAGCGCACGACAAATGCCAACCCGTTGGCGCTGTCCGCCGGACAGCTCGTCGGCGCGTTTATCAGCCATTTCAAGCAGGCCCACACGGTCCAGCAGGCGATAGGCCGCGTCCACATCGGATTGCGGGAATTTACGCAAGAAACTGCGCCAGAAACCGACATAGCCAAGACGGCCGGACAGAACATTCTCCATCACCGTCAAGCGTTCGACCAGCGCATATTCCTGAAAAATCATCCCCATGCGGCGGCGCTGTTTGCGCAGCCCCCCAGCACCAAGGGTGGTAATATTAATGTCGTCCAGAATCGCGGAGCCTGATGTCGGCTCTACCAAACGGTTTATACATCGGATCAAGGTGCTTTTGCCCGCACCCGAAGGGCCAATCAGGGCTAAAACCTGACCATTAGGAATGGTGAGCGTCACATCGCTAAGGGCTTTATCGCCCGTACTATATACTTTTGTTAAGCCGTTTAATTGCAGCATCTTCCATCCCCGATAAAAAAAGAAATGGCGCTCAAGTTTCCTCGGGCGCCATCAAAATTAAGACTTACTCACAAGCGTATGAAACGCCGTTCGCAGCGTCGATGGTGCGGATAACAGCCCAGAAATCCTGGTAATTCATGCCAAGGAACTGACCTTCATTCGATTTCTCGAACTCTTCCTGAAGCGCTGTGCCTTCCCATTCAAACGTAAAGAATGATGAGCGGATTAGTGCAGCCAAATTTGGTTCAAGATTATGCGCTGTGCCAAACCCGGTGGTCGGGAATGTTTGCGATTTATAAATCGAGATGATCTGGTCTTCGGTTACGTCACCACGAGCAATCATGCGGTGCAGAACCGAGTTGGCGATCGAGGCCGCAGGATAATCTTGATTGGCAACACCAAGGATGGAGTTGTCATGCTTGCCCGAGAATGCGGGCTCAAAGTCACGTTCAGCGATCATGTCGAATTCATCGCTTAGAATAGCCGAAGGTGCTTTGAAACCGGAGTTTGATGTTGGCGAGGTAAACGCCAGAACGCCGCCACGAATGTCTTCAACCGTTTCAACGCCAGAACCCGGGAATGTGATGATTTCCATCTCATACCCAAACGCACCGTCCAACGACGCCATAATAGTGAACGGGCTGAACCCAGCACAATTCACAGCCAAAGGGTTAGAGCCAGTGTTAAAGCCGGCAATATGCAGACGACCGGAGCGCATGGCTTCGATTTGTGCCGCATTGGATTGGACCGGGAAGAAGATCACTTCTTTGCCGGTCACTTCTTCCATATGTTCAAGAAAATCGGCCCAAACACTTGCGTAAACTGCTGGATCTTCGACCGGTGTATATGCGAACACAAGGGTGTCAGGGTTAACCCAGTCAGCCGGGTCTAATGGCGCATCCGCAATCAAATCTCCGTCACGGTCACAATAGCGCGCGTCCAAAGTGCCACGTGGGCAGTCTTCCTGCGCAAAGGCAGAACCAGCGCTGACTAGAAGGGCGGCTGTTACCGTCCCCAGGATTTTTGTCGTTAGTTTCATGTTTCTTCCTCCACTAATATTTTTATGGAGCAAGTAAGCGTTACTTTTTGCGGTATTGCAATCAAGCAAATTGCGTTTTGGCGCAAAATTGAAATAATGGCAGTAACTGTTCAGAAAATCGATGTAACGCTGCCAAATCCATCCAGCCGCAAATACCCGCTCAGCGGGTTTAATCCACTAGCTGACGGACAATAGTGCAACTTGCAGGCTACCGCCCGCCGCTACCAGTGAAGTGGTCCTGCTTTCCAGGACAGATTTGCAGCTAAGTTAAGGTGTATCGGGTTTGGTTATCATGCCGCTTTCATCATTTCCTTGCCGCCAAAGT
>NVRR01000182.1 GCA_002732675.1 Sneathiella sp.
GTCTCATAACTAACGTTGATACCTCGTTCATGCAGGATGATATTCCACTTGACGCAGTGACAATGGATATCAGACAGACATCATCACGGCTAAGCGGATGATCTCAGGTGAGGTCTTGAAATAACGGAACGAATTTTTCATGTTACAGACTGTAAATCCAGCTTTGTTACGGCTCAAAGCATTTTCCTCTGGCAATGCCTCTTGCGTTGCATCATTGACTTGGATCAAGGCGATGGTCGGGCTGTCGGATAAAATCCTCCTTTGTAGAGAACGTTGGGAGATAAAGATGAAAGCGACACGCACATGGGTTGTCATTGCAAATGGTGCGCATGCACGTTTCCTATTGAATGACGGTCCGGGTCATGGCCTGGTCGAACTCAGGGATCTTGATCTGAAGCAAGATCATTTAGTTGCGCAAGATCTGGTGTCAGATCGATCGGGTCGTACATTTGATTCCAACGGCCCCAGTAAACATGCCGTCGATCCTTCCAGTGACCAAGAACGGCTGGAAGAGAAAAAATTCGCAGGCAAAGTCGTGGCGCAGCTGGAGGCCGGACTCACGGAAAATAGCTTTGACCGGCTAATTCTCGTAGCGGCGCCGACCATGCTTGGCGATATCCGTGAAAAGTTATCAACCCATGCGTCGGATTGCATTACAGCAGATGTTCCTAAGAACCTGAACCATTTTTCCAATGCAGAACTGACTGCTTATTTGGGAAAATTTCTAGCAGTCTAAAAGTTTGATCGACATCAATGCGAGGCGAAAGTATTGCCGTTATCTTTTGTCTATATGGAAGTATTGTCTACTCGCAAATTTTCGAGATCACTAAAAATGAGGGACATGCATGAGTGTGAGATCGTTCCTTCCCAAACTTTGGGGCGTCAATGATGATAATTATATTCCATTCCATTTGATTCCTTGTAGGGCGAATTTGATCGTGCTGTCGGTACCAACCAATAATTGGAGATTGAGATGAAAAAGAATGTCGGGATTAGTGATAGAATTATAAGAGTGGTTTTGGGTCTGGGCTTGCTCGCGATGGCTTTGTTCGCGTCTGAACTGAGCTATAGCTGGATTGGTTGGGTAGGGGTTGTCCCGCTGGTAACTGGCCTTGCAGGAAAATGTCCTCTATATGGTTTGCTGGGCCTCAATACCTGCAAAGTCGTCTAGTCAAATCCCACTGATTTAATAAAGGTATATCAACAATGCAAAAACCAGTCCTGCATCACGGGTTTAAGAAAATGCTCGCCGAAGCTAACGCCGTAATTGACACGATATCTGTGCAGGATCTTCCGTATCTGATGGGTGATCCGGACGTGGTACTCGTCGATGTCAGGGAAAAGGTGGAACGAGATATGGATGGCGGTATACCGGCGTCAATCCACGCATCGCGTGGATTGCTCGAGTTCCTCGCAGATCCGGAAAGCCCCGCCTATAACGACGCTTTTCAGCCCGAGAAAAAACTAGTGCTTTATTGCGCTACCGGGGGGCGATCGGCGTTGGCCGCCAGAACTCTGATTGACATGGGCTTTAAGGATGTGAGTTCGCTTGCAGGTGGTTATAATGCGTGGCAGGTCGCAGAGAAAAAATAATATCCATGCAATTTGCTCGCACCGGTCTTTTTTTATCAGTAGCTTTATTCTCTGTACAGATTGCGGAGGCGACGCTAGCCGCTGATGTCTTCCGCGGCAATCCGGACGATGGTAAGGCTCTAGTAGAACAGCTCTGCTCTCGCTGTCATGGAACGTCCGAAGATACAGAGAGTCCGTTTGTCTCGGCCCCGCTTTTACGCGAACTTGCGACCAGGTGGCCATTGGAAAATCTCGGTGAAGCATTGGCCGAGGGGATCAGTGTCGGCCATCCGGCGATGCCGGAATTCGAGTTTAGTTCTCGCGAAATCGACGATCTTCTGACTTATCTGAATACGTTGAAGCCTTAGCCGTACAGATTGATCTAAGTCAAAGCGCGGCATCGAAAATCTCTTATAATCTGCTGGATTATAAAATAATACGGGAGATTAGCTATGGGCTACAAAACCATCCTTGTTCATGTCAGCAACCTTGACCGGTCAAAAGAGATTCTGAATGCCGCCGTAATGATGGCAAAAATATACGATGCCCATTTGATCGGCTTATTCGTTGTGCCAGGGATCCATATTTATCCATCGGTCAGCATGTATATTCCGGCTGAAGCATTACAGTCACACAAGAAATTCCATCTTGAGCAGGCCGAAAAAATTGAAGCGCTATTTGATAAAACAACAAAAAGTGAGGGTATTTCCGCGGAATGGCGGCAGGAGGAGTCGTATCTCCCCAACATTTCGCAAATTGTTATTGATAACGCCCGCACTGCAGATTTGATTATTCTTGGCCAGGCGGATGAAGAAAATGACGATGCCAATCTGATTGAAGTGCCGGGCGATGTTTTAATGGAAAGCGGTCGTCCAGTACTGGTGGTGCCGTATTCAGGGACGTTCAAGACAATTGGTGACCATGTGCTTGTTGGTTGGAACGGAACACGGGAAGCATCGCGGGCCGCTTTTGATGCCCTGCCGATTTTAAAGTCAGCAAGCCAGGTCCACCTGCACTGGGCCGTTTCCGTAAAACCGGATTCCGACGATAAAACCCTGCTTGGCACCGATCTGGCGGCCACTTTGGCCCGCCATAACGTAAATGTTTCGACAGAAACGAATGTCAATCCAGATCTTTCAGCCGGTGATGAATTGCTGTCCTATGTGACGCAACGGGGCGCAGATCTTCTTGTCATGGGAGGGTATGGTCGGTCCCGTACCCGGGAATTCATTTTTGGCGGCGCTACTAAACAGATCCTCAACCATATGATTGTTCCTGTGCTGATGTCCCACTAGAAAACAGTTCAATGTCAGATATCAAAGAGTTACGGGTATCGCAGCTGCGTCGGCGCTACGGTCCCCGTTCCTTCAACTTTAAAGATATCAGCGAATTGGACGATCTGACGGAACCGTTGGGTTAAGACCGGGCCGTAGACTGTTCCCTGTCAGCGCCTACGGGCCTAAATAACGGAATTGCCTAAGAATCGTCGCTGGTTGAGGAGTTAGAAGGAGCAAACGGCAATGGATATCCAGATTGTCCCGCCGGCGGTCCAGAAGTTGATGCAATCATGCGAAGACTGGGCGCCGCTAATAATTTGCTGATTTTGGCAAGGAACAGTTTCTTGATAGACAATACGATGCTTCTTCAAAAACTGATTGCAAGCAGGCCTCCGATCCTGTTTGTTTGATGATTGCTTCGATCCTTAATATCGCGAATTTGAGGTAACATGATAAGTAAACCAGATCTGAAAGACGCAAGCTCCGCTGGCGCCTCACCGCAGCTTAAACGTAGTTTGTCACTACCCCTCTTAACTCTTTACGGTCTAGGGGTGACCATCGGTGCCGGTATCTATGTTCTGGTTGGTGCAACAGCGGCCAAAGCAGGTATTTACGCACCCATCTCTTTTCTTTTAGCGGCAGCGGTAGTGGCCTTTACAGGGTTTTCATATTCCGAACTTTCGACGCGGTATCCGGTTAGCGCGGGAGAGGCCGAGTATGTGGCCAAAGGGCTGAAGCTGCGCTGGCTTTCGGTCGTCGTCGGGCTGATGGTTGTCGCGTCCGGGGTGGTGTCATCTGCAGCTATATCCATCGGGGCGGCGGCCTATCTTCAGGGGTTTATCCCGTTATCGCTCGACCTTTTGACGGCTCTTGTGGTTATCGTTGTCGGCCTGATTGCCGCTTGGGGGGTGTTCGAATCAGTCATGCTTGCTGCCATACTGACAGTCATCGAAATCTGTGGCCTGGGTTTGGTGGTGTATTATGGTGTTGCGGATAATCCTGACATTTGGCACAATCTGGACACCCTTATTCCTCCATTTGAAGGCGCCGTCTGGAGTGGCATACTCTCCGCAAGTCTGTTGGCATTTTTTGCTTTCGTCGGGTTCGAAGATATGGCGAATATTGTAGAAGAGGTGAAGCAGCCGCGAAAGAACTTGCCGCGCGGCATCCTAATGACGCTGGGGATCGCGACGCTAATCTATTTTACGGTGGTGGCGGTCGTCGTTCTTGTGGTTCCTATGACGGATTTAACCAGTTCGGCGGCGCCTCTCCGGCTGGTCTTCGAAACTGCCGGCACAGTACCAACGGTCATATTTGGTGTCATAGCTATCTTTGCGACAATCAATGGCGTTCTTATCCAGATTATTATGGCGTCGCGGGTGCTCTATGGTCTGGCCTCGCAGAAGAACCTGCATGCGTTGTTCGCCTATATTAATCCCGTCACACAAACGCCGCTTGTGGCCACATTTGTTGTTGTCGGTATCATCCTGTTCCTTGCTTATTTCCTGCCCATCGCCCGGCTTGCAGAAACGACGTCTACCATTGTCCTTATCGTTTTTTGCTTTGTGAACCTGTCGCTGCTGCGAATTAAGCTGTCGAAAATACCCCCCGAAGGTGACGCCTTTATTGTACCGGTGTTCGTGCCTGTTCTTGGATTAATTTCCAGTGCCTTGCTGTTATCGGCCGGAATAATGGCTAACTGAGACTAAGCGCATTGTCAGAGGAAAGTCGGTAAGCAATGAAAAGCGGTACGGAATGGATTTTTCATGCGCCGAACGTAATTCCAGCTTCACCGCAGCCCAGGTGATTTTCCTCTGATAATACCGCCGTGCCTTCCTACTTACCGCTAAAATTCGGCGCCCGTTTTTCGAGGAAATGGGCGACACCTTCCTTGAAGTCCTCGCTCTTGAAGCTTTCCAGCATCTCGGCGTTGCCAACGGCAACCGCGTCATTCAGGGTTCCAAACTGGGCGTTATACACCTGCCGCTTCATGACAGCCATTGATCTGGGAGAGACATTCTGGGCCAGGTCTTTTGCATAGGCTCGGGTCGCTGGCATCAGGGCATCTGCTTCATGGACCTGATTGACCAGGCCGATCCGCAGCGCTTCCTCCGCTGTTACCTTCCGTGAAGACAACAACAAATCAAGCGCCACCGAATGGCCAACAAGCCGCGGAAGCATCCAGGAAATGCCATGCTCTGCAATAAGTCCGCGCTTGGCAAAAGCTGTCATGAAAATGGCCTCACGACTGGCGAAGCGCATGTCGCAATACAGGGAAACGACCATGCCAAGACCAGCAGCCGGGCCGTTGATGGCGGCAATTACCGGTTTGCTGAGGGACGGAAAATAGGAATATTGTGTCTGATAATCTGCCGGGATAGCGACATTATAAGGTCGTGTCCCATAGACTGCACCTGGCTCACGCGTCTCGGAACCATCCCCAATGCCGCTCAGCAGGTTCATATCGGCGCCAGCACAGAAACCGCGCCCGGCACCGGTTAAGATGATTACCCGCACAGCATCATCCTTATCGGCACTTTCCATTGCCTCGCGGACCTCTTTCTCCATGAGCCGCGTCCAGGCATTTAACTTGTCCGGCCGATTGAGGGTAACAGTCGCAATCCCCTCACTAATGTCATAGTCGATATGCTCGAACGTCATATTCTTCCCCTTGTTCTTTGTTTTTGGTGGGTTTTAAGATAATAGCGTAAAAATTCAAGTGGGTTGTCCTTTTGTGTTTGGCGGAGATCAGGTTATCTCCATCACCTCTGCCGCAATCTTAAAGGCGCGGAGGCGGGCAGTATGATCATAGATCTGGGCGGTCAGAATGATTTCGTCAGCCTTAGTTTCAGTGATAAAATTGGTGATCGCGGTTTTGACGTCGTCAGGAGCGCCAAGGGCGGTATAGGTCATGAAGCGGGAGATCGCGGCTATTTCTTGCGGGCCAAGATTGTCGGCAAATCCTTCGACCGGGGCGGGGAGACGGACCGGCGTTCCCACGGCAAGTTTCAGCACGCCCTGCATCAACGAGGTTGCCATAATGTCAGCCTCCTCCCGGCTATCTGCCGCCTGCAAGTTCATGGCGGCGATAACATAGGGTTCTGCCAGTTGCTCCGATGGTTTAAAGTTTCGACGGTAAATATGCAGGGCTTCATGCAGTTGGGTTGGGGCGAAGTGTGAGGCGAAGGCATAAGGGAGGCCAAGATAGGCGGCGAGCTCCGCTCCATACAAGCTGGATCCGAGAATATAGAGCGGCACATTCAGCCCGGCGCCCGGAACGGCGATCAATCTTTGACCAGGTTCCGGGTCGGAAAAATACTTCTGAAGCTCCAGCACATCGGCTGGAAAGCTGTCGACATCACCCGTAAGGTTTCGTCGCAGGGCTTGCGCCGTCAGTCCGTCTGTACCCGGTGCGCGTCCCAACCCAAGATCAATGCGATCAGGATAAAGACTGGCGAGGGTTCCAAACTGTTCGGCGATAACCAAAGGTGCATGATTGGGCAGCATGACACCGCCCGATCCTAAACGGATGGTCGAGGTTTGGGCACCGACATGGGACAGCAGCACGGAGGTGGCAGCACTGGCGATCCCCGGAATATTGTGGTGTTCCGCCATCCAATAGCGATGGTAGCCGAGTTTCTCACCGAGTTGGGCGACCTCAACAGAGTTCCGAAACGATTGGGCCGCGTCACTTCCCTCCGTGATCGGCGCGAGGTCGAGGATCGATAGTTTGGTCATTTTAGCAGCCTTCCAGCAAATTTCGAAGGGCAGGGAGGCCGGCACCTACTGCCTGGCCCCCGC
>NVRR01000183.1 GCA_002732675.1 Sneathiella sp.
GAACATGGCGAGGCCGTAGATGTTATGGCGACGCTGAAGCGGGCGCTTGACCCCGATAACATCATGAACCCGGGCAAGATTATCCCTGACCGGGCCGCTGAATAGAGGGGGCTCGGACAAATGGCGCTGACAGCTATCGGTTTTGATGCCGACGACACGCTGTGGCAGAACGAATATTTCTTCCGGCTGACGGAAAAGAAATTTGCCGCTCTGCTGCAGGACTATGCATCAAGCGATCATCTTCTGGAGCAGTTACTGGAAGCGGAGCGACGAAATCTTGAGTTCTATGGCTATGGCATCAAGGCGTTCACGCTTTCGATGATTGAAACGGCAATTGAAGTTACAGAAGATAAAGTGCCGGCAGCCGTCCTTCATGATATTTTGCGCATGGGACGGGAGATGTTGCGCCACCCCATCGAGACCTTGCCACATGTGCGCGAGACGCTGGAGGAGCTTAGCCGTGCCTACCGTCTTATTCTGGTGACCAAGGGCGATTTGTTTGATCAGGAACGCAAGCTCGCGCAATCGGGTCTTGGGGGCTTATTTGATGCGGTCGAAATTGTCAGTGAAAAGACGACAGCAACCTACGAGAGGATTTTCCGCCAACATGCCGATGCACCACATCAGAGCATGATGGTCGGTAATTCGTTGAAATCAGATGTTCTGCCCGCGATTGAGGCCGGGAGTTGGGGCGTGCATGTGCCGCATGATCTTACTTGGGTGTTGGAACATGCCGAAACACCATCAGCAGACGTCACGCGATTTCATTGCATTGCTCATCTCGGTGAATTGCCGGCATTAATTTCCCGCCTCAAGTAGGAATTTACGGCATAGGGGAATGCCTTACTCGCCACAGTTTGAAATCGTGAGGTTTCCTGGCAGGACTGTTTTCTTATCACCGCAGGCAACGTTTAATTGGTGTTGCTCAAGGTCCTTCACACCTTCCAGATTTGCACCGGAGAGGTCGGCGCCCCAAAAAGCTGCGTCGGAAACCTCTGCGCCCGCTAAATTGGCGTTTGTCAGGATTGCTCTGTGGAAATTAGCATGACTGAGGTCCGTATCTTCAAGGCGGGCACCTGTTAAATTTGCCCGTGCAAAATTTGTATTCTTTAGCTCGGCGTCGGTGAGAATTGTATTGACCATGATGGCCCGCTTGAAATTAGTATTTTTCAGATTAGCATCGCTTAAATTGGCGTCAGACAAATTGGCGCGTTTGAAACTAGCTTTTCGGATATCCGCATCTTGGAATTTCCCACCTTGAATATCAGCACTTTCAAAATCCGTGTCGCGCAAATCTGCTTGCCTAAAATTAGCTCCCTTCATGGTGGCCTTTTCCAGGTCGGCACCCCGCATGATAGCGCTTTCCAGATTTGCATTGGTCAAATTTGACTTTTCCAGGTCAGCGCGCCGAAGATCAGCAGCGGCCAGATTTGCGTTCTCAAGATTTATGCCTTTCAGGATGGTATCACGTAAATTGACGCCTTTGAGATATGCATCGGCGAAGTCTTCCGACTGAAGTTTCGCGGCGCGCAAGTCGCAGCCAGGGCAGCTTCCTGTTTTCTTCAGTGTTGCCATATCATCCTTATCGAACGCGAGGGCAATCGGGCTTGTAGCGACAAGGCACAAGATGGCAAGGACGGGTATTTTCATGCGGATGCTCCCACGGCAGACAAACAATTTTATTTCTCTTTATACCCTAACGTAGTGAAGAATTTATTCATTTCAAAGCCTATAGATGTTTGACAAGCAATTTGGCGGCTGTCAGTATTCGCGAAAAGTAAGAATAAAGGCGGGTTCATCCCGATATTATCCATGATAAAAGCCATTCTCTGGGACTTCGGTGGGGTTCTGACGACAAGCCCGTTCGAAAATTTTTCGAAATTTGAAACGGCGGAAAATCTGCCCACGGACTTTATCCGGACGATCAATTCGACCAATCCTCATACCAACGCCTGGGCACAGTTCGAGCGTAGCGATGTGACATTGGAGGAATTTGACAAACTCTTTGAACAGGAAAGCGCTGCTCTCGGGCACCCTGTTTCGGGAAAAGAGATTATCAAACTGTTAGCTGGCGCCATCCGTCCACGTATGGTGACGGCGCTAAAAACCTGCGCGCAGCAATACAACTGCACTTGCCTGACCAACAATGTTGCCGCAGGCCAAGGGCCGGGAATGACAAGGGATGCAAAGGCGCAGGCAGAAGTATCCGACGTGATGGCGCTGTTCCGGCAGGTCATCGAATCCAGTAAAGTTGGCTTGCGCAAACCGGACCCCAAAATCTATGAATATGCCTGTGCCGAGATGGGTGTTACCGCCGATCAGGTCGTGTATCTTGATGATCTTGGCATCAATCTGAAACCAGCCGCTGCCATGGGGATGAAAACCATCAAGGTGGTGACTGAAGATCAGGCCTTGGCTGATCTGGAAGCCGCGACGGGCCTTACTTTCACATAACACCAAAATTGACGTAAGGAATAGATAATGAACCGTGTACTGGCGCATACCGGCGCGAAATATCCGATCATTCAGGCGCCCATGGGATGGATCGCCCGTTCCGCGCTGGCATCGGCGGTTTGCAATGCGGGCGGTCTTGGCATCCTCGAAACATCATCGGGAGAGACAGAAAACTGCATTCGTGAAATCGAAAAAATGAAGGACCTCACGGACGCACCCTTCGGAATTAATCTGCCACTGCTTTTCCTGCGCGATGAAAATATGATCAAATTTGTAGCAGGATGTGGCGTTAAATTTGTGACCACGTCGGCCGGCAACCCGGAAAAACTGATCGAGATTCTGAAGGCCCATGACATCATTGTCTATCATGCGGTGCCAACCGTTAAAGCCGCGATCAAGGCAGTAGAGGCGGGGGTCGATGGCCTGATTGTTGAAGGCTCCGAGGGCGGCGGCTTTAAGAACCCCGAAGAAGTGTCGACCTTGGTATTGTTACAGGCTATTCGCGATCATGTGGATGTGCCCATGGTCGCCGCTGGCGGCATTGTTGATGGCCGGGGGATGGCCGCAGCCTTTGCCGTCGGCGCCGAGGCTGTTCAGATGGGGACGCGGTTTGTCTCGTCGAAAGAAAGCCCCGTGCATGCAAACTTCAAACAGGCGATTATCGATGCAGAAGATACCGGGACATTTGTATTGAACAAGAAATCGAAGCCCTGCATCCGCGCCCTTAAAACCAAAAAAACCATGGCGATCCATGACGAAGGGTTGATGCCGGCGGATACCTTCGCCCGCATTCAGGATTTGTATTTTGGCGGGGATATGGAGGCGAGTGTGGGGCTTTCCGGTCAGTCAGCCGGACTTATCAAGGAACAAAAGGCCGTCGCTGATATTATCGATGAAACCGTCAGCGGGTTTCGCCAAATCACGGCCCGACTTGGCGCCCTTGCCAGCAGTAACAGTTTCTAGGGGCAGGACCACGAGAACCGCTTATTTTCTTTCTGCGCGGAACACACCGTCCCAGCTATCTGGTGGCGGTGTTTCGCGAAACGCCGCAATCCGATCCAGATATAAATCCACAAATTTGACAAGATGCCGATCATGGAATTTGAGGGCGTCAGCCGTTTCGCAGGCCCCGTCCCACTCCCGATTGCGATACAGCTTCAGGAAATCGATGACGAGCCGTTTCGTTTCAACAAATTCCGGCATCAAGGCATGATTTGCGTTCCCCAGAAGCCCGTAAATCTTGGTGGCGTCCTGCTTTCCTTTAACAGCGATCAAATCGAGTTCGATCAGGGCATAGTCCGGTACCGAGACCGCTGTACTGTCGCCGAGAATAATACTGAAGCCATATTCCTTGGTTTGCCCTTCTAGCCGTGATGCCAAATTGACCGGGTCACCAAGGACTGAGTAATCGAAACGCTGCTCGGATCCCAGATTGCCGACAATGCAGGTGCCTGTATTTAGGCCAATGCCAACCCGTAGCTGCTTGAAAATCCGATTTTCCTGCGCTGCTTCGCTCTCCAGTTCGGCGTTCAAGGTATTGAGGCGGGGGATCATTTCAATGGCGGCGTCCGCGGCATCCTTGGCGTGTTGGGGATTGTCGAGCGGCGCATTCCAGAACGCCATAATCGAATCTCCCATATATTTGTCGATAGTGCCGTTATGTTCCAAAATAAGGCCGGTCATGGGGGTCAAAAAGCGATTGATCAGGTGGGTCAGACCCTTTGGATCATGCTTATATCCCTCTGAGATGACCGTGAATTCACGGATATCGCAGAACATAAAGGTCATTTCCTTTTCTTCCCCGCCGAGCACGAGGCTGTCAGGAGATGCGGAGAGGCGTTTTACCAGTTCCGGGGATAGATAGTGGGCAAAGGCTGTTCGTATCCGGGTCCGTTCCTGCTCGGTGCTCATATAGATGGAATAAACAAGGGTGATGTAGACAAGCGTCGAGACTGTCACGGTGTAGCTGACATCGATCAGTACGGAATGGAAAATAAATATATAAGCCGAGGACGTGATGGCGACAGTTCCGACAAAGACAAGCAGGCCCATGGTCGTCCTGGCGCCAACGATCGGGACAAGGACAATCAGGGTCAGTCCCGTTAGCACGGTACCAAGCCATTCAAACAGGGCAATAAAGTCTGGCCGGAACAGGTAGGATTGGGTCAGAATATTTTCCAGCAACTGCATATGCATCTCAACACCTGGAAGATTTGACGTCAGCGGTGACGCCCGGAGATCTTTAAGCCCGGTGGCCGATGTGCCGACAAGAACCAGCTTTCCGGCAAGTTTTTCGGTCGCCACCGTTCCATTAATGACATCCAGCGCTGAGATATAAATGTCGGGATCGAATTCGGAATATTTGATCCAGATCCGCCCATTCGTGTCCGTCGGCACCATCGATCCGGCGACCTTAAAACCGACAATGCCGTTTTCATTGGTCAGAACAACAACATTTCGCCCGGTCGCCACCCGCAGCATATCAAGCGCCAGGGTCGGGATGATTTTGTCACCGACCCGGTTGGCGAGCGGCACCCGCCGTACGATACCATCAAAATCCTGATCAAGGCTGACCATCCCGCGCCCGGCGGCGGCCTCATCCAACACATCGATATTACCGATCAAAGCGGGAAATTTGTTTAAATATGGCTTTGGGTCTTGACCTAGCGCTGCGAAGGATGGAATGCGATCGAGGCCATAATTATTTGCGCCGTCGCTATCAGGGGTAACCGAGATACCGAGGACAACGCGACTATTGGCCATTTCCTGGGCGAAGATCTTATCGAATGAGGGGAGGGTGGAAAGCTGGCGTTTCACATCATCGGGCAGCCCGACGATATTGCTGGCCATTTTGTCAGGCGACAGCCTGTCTGCTTCGGCAAACAGCATATCAAAACCGATGACAAGTGCCCCTTTTTCCGTGGCGTTAGAAACTAAATTTGCAAGATAGGATCGCGGCCAGGGCCATTGCCCCAGATTTAAGAGGCTATTCTCGTCTATATCAATAACGGCTACAGGGCGTGGTGCCGCGGCCTCTCGTGGCAGGGATTGCTGATAGAAATCAAAGACGCGATCCCGAAAATTTGCCAAGAAAGGGGGGTCGTAGATTTGTAATAGTAAGGCCGCGGAAAGGATAAGAATAGCAGAAAACCTGCCGCTTCCCGCGAAGAAAATTCGCCTGAGGGGCCGTATAATTCTGCCAATTACCTGACTTAATGCCTTGTACGCCATTATTCCGTTCAGATTTAGGGGAAAGTTGTCCTTAACTTCGTGCAGTTTACAGCTTTCCAGATAATTAACTATAAACTTCAAAATTTTATGAAATTTGTTCGAAATGTGGCTATTTGCGCCGATCAATGTTATATTACTTTTCTTTTAGTCGGCAGTCTTTGTAAATACTTATATTTTTTCGTCCTTAGCTGTTCTTTGATTTAAGAGATAATAAAGCGGGATAGTCCGGGTGCGCATTTGATATCGGGCGGAACCCTATAATTTAGTCATGTTTATGCATGTAATTAGGATTTGGTGATGTTTGTTCTTGATAGTGACGACGCGGGCGGATCGCCCTTAGCCGAATATAGCATCTCCGACGGAAACTCTCTTCAGCTTGGCGAAGAAGTTCAGCCGATTGTCGCGGATTATGCCCGTGATGGTGTTGATCTGACGCTGACAGCCGAAACCGGTGATTTTATTGTCGTGCATGACTATTTCGCCTCCTTTCCCGGGCCGGACCTGATCACAGCCGGCGGCGCCAAGATTTCTTACGACGTTGTTGCCAAACTTGCCGGACCTGGTCCCGTCGCTCAATCTTCTACTACTCAGTCTGATGCCGGTGGGCCGATTGGTGAAGTGGCTGAAATAACGGGCACCGTGACCGCGAAGCATCTGGACGGGACGTCTGATCAGTTGGTTGAAGGGGCGTCGGTGTATCAAGGCGATGTTCTTGAAACGGGCAGTGGGGGCTTTTTTTCCATTGAATTTGTTGATGAGACGCAATTTTCCATGGGAGAGAATGGCCGGGCTGTCCTGGATGAAATGGTCTACAATCCGTCTGGCGGCAACGGAACCTTTGGAGTGTCGCTGCTGCAGGGCGTGTTTTCCCTGGTCAGCGGCCAGATTGCCAAGGATGATCCGGAAAATGTGAGCGTCAAAACACCGGTCGGGACTATCGGTATCCGC
>NVRR01000184.1 GCA_002732675.1 Sneathiella sp.
TTCCTCTGAAGGAGTAGGCGAAAGGTATCTTGCATTTATTAAAACCCAATATGGAAAAGTGACTAGCGCAGTCGCGCCTTTTTTATCCATTTGTCTGACGAAAATAGAACATTTCACGGCTTGCGCGCAGCCGGTAATCCCTATGGCGGGAAAGGAACAGCGAGTGTCGCAGCATCGTTAGAAGGTCGTTTGCGCAAAGGTCACGGTATTCGCGGGATACCCCGTGTCGAAAGTCGGCATGGGGACGGGCACAAGGGATAGCTAAATGAAATCACATGCACGTGTCGTCGTTATTGGCGGCGGGGTTATCGGGGTCAGCACGCTTTATCATCTGACAAAAAAAGGCTGGTCAGATGTGGTCTTGCTGGAGCGAACGGAACTGACCGCCGGGTCGACCTGGCATGCGGCTGGATTGTTGCCATTGTTCAACATGAGCTATGCCGTCGGCAAGATCCATAAATATAGCGTTGATCTTTATAAACGGTTGGAGGCTGAAACCGGGCAGAATGTCAGTTTTCATGTGACCGGAAATTTGCGCCTTGCCAATAACAAGGAGCGGATGGATGAGTATCTGAAATATTGCGGTACCGCCAATACCATCGGTGTGCCCTATGAGATTATTACCCCTGCCCAGGTCAAAGAACTTTGGCCGCTTGCGGAAATTGATGGGCTGGTGGGCGCTCTTTATCATCCTGATGACGGCCATATCGCGCCCGTGGATGTCACCAACGCTATGGCCATCGGCGCCCGTAACGGCGGCGCCGAGATCTATCGGCAGACGGAAGTCCTCTCCATAGTGCAGCAGCGAAACGGCGAATGGCTGATCAAGACCAACAAGGGTGACATCACGGCGGAGCATGTGGTCAGCTGCACCGGCAACTACGCGCGCCAGACTTTGTCTATGGTCGGTCTCGATATCCCAGTAATCCCGGTGGAACATCAGTATATTATCACGGATGAAGTCCCGGAACTGGTTGAGCGCAAGAAGCAAGGCCTGCCGGAGATGGCGGTGCTGCGCGAAAGCGATGCGTCCTATTATCTCAGGGAGGAGCGGCAAGGATATATTCTTGGGCCGTATGAGAAAAACGCTCCCGCCTGTTTTGTCGATGGCGTACCGGATACTTTTGGGCAGGATCTGTTTCCAGGCGATCTTGAACGTCTGATGCCTCATGTGGAGGCGGCCATTGCCCGTGTGCCCACTTTTGCCGAAGCCGGGATCAAGGATATCATCAATGGTCCCATCGCCTATACGCCAGATGGCAGCCCGATGATTGGTCCGGCCTGGGGCCTCAAGAATTTCTGGATGAATGAAGGCCATAGCTTCGGCGTCACAGCGGCGGGCGGTTCTGGCTGGCAGCTGGCGGAATGGATTACCGAGGGCGAGCCCAGTATTGATATGATGGATGTGGATCCACGACGTTTCGGCGCCTACGCGACCAAGCCCTATACCAAGATCAAGAACGAGGAATGTTATGAGCATGTCTTCGTTATTCATTACCCCGATGAGGAGAGATCTGCGGGCAGACCCCTTAAAACCAGTCCTTGCCACGACCGTATGGCGGCCCGCGGCGCGGTCTTTGGTCAGCGCTACGGCTGGGAACGGCCCAACTGGTTTGCCCCGGAAGGTGTGGACAGGAAAGATGACTGGAGCTTCCGCCGTTCAAATTATTTTGAGCATGTCGGGGCGGAATGCATCAATGCCCGGGCGAATGCCGGGCTGATTGATATTTCCAGCTTTTCAAAATTTGAGGTGAGCGGGCCGGGAGCGGAAGCCTATCTCGATCGTTTGGTGTGTCGCAAACTCCCTAAAGGCATTGGCCGCATAAATCTGAGCCACGTCCTGAATAAACATGGCGGCGTTCGCTCTGAATTTACCATCATGCGGGACGGGCCGGAGCAGTTCTATATGGTCAGTTCCGGCGCGGCAGAGCGATTCGATCATGATTACCTGCTTAAAAATCTGCCGGATGACGGCTCCGTCCGGCTTGATAATGTGACGACGGCGCATGGGGTTTTGGTGCTGGCGGGGCCCCGGGCGCGGGATATTCTTGCCAAAATTACCGACGTGGATTTGTCAAATGACGGCTTCAAATGGCTGACAGGGCAGCATATCACCGTGGGGCTCGCACCCTGTCGTGCATTGCGCGTGAATTTCATTGGAGATCTTGGGTGGGAGCTGCATCACCCGATCGAATATCAGAACCATATCTATGACGCCATCGTTGCTGCGGGCGCGGAATTCGGTCTTGGTATGTGCGGCATGCGCGCCATGGACAGCCTGCGTATGGAAAAGAGCTACCGCATGTGGGGGCAGGACCTGACCCGCGAATATTCAGTGTTTGAGGCCGGTTTGGAAAAATTTGTGCATTTGGATAAAGGTGACTTTATTGGGCGTGACGCGCTTATTGCCCAGAAGGAACAGGGCGTTCCGCAATCTTTTGTCTGTCTGGAAGTTCATGACATAGAGGATGCCGATCCGCTCGGCAATGAGCCACTCTATGATATGGATGGCAACATTGTTGGACGCGCCACCGCTGGGGCCTATGGCCATTGGGTACAGAAGACGCTGGCACAAGGTTATATCCAAGCCGGGATGGAGGCTGTCGGGACGAATCTCAAAATTGAAATCCTTGGCAAACGCTATCCGGCGACAATTATCGAAGAATCTGTCTTTGACCCCGAAAATATCCGTTTGAGGGCCTAAAGAAACGCAAAGTGTCGCAGGAAAATTATTCAATGTCTGAGGCGGAATAGTTTTGAAGGTCGCTTTACCAGAAGATTTAAGGAGATTGTTTTTTGGTAGCATGGTCGATGGAGAGCAAAAATGGCAGAAGATGACGATATTGATCTCGCAAGTTTGGATGATGCGGAACTGACAGAGCAGATGCATGACGACCTCTATGATGGTCTGGCAGATGAGATTGTCGAAAGCGTGAATATCCTGCTCGAACGGGGATGGACGCCTTATAAAGTGCTGACGGAAGCATTGGTAGAAGGCATGCGTATCGTCGGCGTCGATTTTCGCGACGGTATACTTTTCGTGCCTGAAGTCTTGTTGGCCGCCAATTCCATGAAAGCCGGTATGTCTATTCTGAAGCCGTTGCTGGCCGAAACCGGGGCACCGAAGGCCGGTAAAATGGTCATCGGCACGGTCAAGGGCGATATCCATGATATTGGCAAGAACCTTGTCATCATGATGATGGAGGGGGCGGGCTTTGAAGTGATTGACCTCGGCATCAATAATCCGGTGGAGAATTATCTCGCGGCACTCGAGGAACATCAGCCCGATATCATCGGTATGTCCGCGTTGCTGACGACGACGATGCCCTACATGAAAGTGGTTATTGATACCATGAAGGAAAAGGGTATTCGCGACGACTATATTGTAATGGTGGGCGGGGCACCGCTTAACGAGGAGTTCGCCGATAGCGTTGGTGCCGACGCCTACGGTCGTGATGCCGCCATGACCGTTGAAATCGCCCAGCGGATGGTGGCCGCACGACGGGCTGCATGAAGTAGGTCGAAATGAGGAGAAAGCGATGAAACACGCACCTCCAAAAACCCTCCTCATCGCCTGCGGGGCGCTGGCAGAAGAAACGCTTGCGGTGATGAAAGCCAATGGCTGGGATCATATGGATGTTACTTGTTTGCCAGCAAAATTGCATAACCGTCCGGCCTTGATCCCGGAGGCAATGCGCGACAAGATTCGCAAGAACCGGAATGACTTTGATCAAATTCTTGCGCTCTACGGAGATTGCGGAACCGGCGGCAGGCTTGATGCGGTTTTGCGCGAAGAAGGCGTCGAGCGTATCGCCGGCGCCCATTGCTATGAATTTTTTATGGGCGCTGAGGCGTTTGCGGCAGCGGCCGATGCCGAGCCCGGGACTTTCTATCTCACGGATTACCTGGCCCGGCATTTTGACCGGCTGATTATCGAAGGGCTCGGGATCGATCGCCATCCGGAGTTGCTACCGTTATATTTTGGCAATTACAAACGCCTCCTCTATATCTCACAAATCGAGAATAAGGGCCTGCAGGAAAAAGCCAGATCGGCGGCGACAAAATTGTCGCTTGACTACGAGTATCGCCTTACGGGGTTGAATGGACTTGAGAAATTTTTAGTTGCAAAAGCAAGGTAGGGTAGAGTTTTGGCACAGCTAAGTATTTTATATTGGCGCGATATCCCGTCGCAGATTGTTGTCAAGCAAGGGCGGAAGAACGCCAAAATCCTGCTGCCAGAGCGGTTTCAGGAAGCTATTGATATGGCCGCCATGCGGGATAAATCGCACTCAGCGGATGCCTATCTGGACGGATGGCGAAAGGGCGCGCCGGAACCGGTTGACGGGGATATGCAGGCTGCGGCAGACGCCTGTGCCGCCCAAATTGAGACTGAGTATGATGCTGCAAAATTAAGATCGCTTGTCACCAATGGCGGACGGGAAGCGGGTTAAAATGCCGAAATCCGCCTATCAGCCTGCTGAGATCAGCCCCGTTGTTCGCTCCGGTGCGTTTTACAGCATTCGCTTGTGGTCCGTCCGGCATTCACGGGGATTGGAGAGGATCTATAAATTCTTGGCAAATGTATTCCTGCGACTGCATCCGTTCTGGTCGTTTGTTGGCTACAGCCGCGCCGAAAAGCCCGTTGTGTTTGTTGAGAAACTAGTCAAGGAATTCCTGTTTGATTGCCGTATGTGTGGGCAATGTGCGCTCAGTGATACTGGTATGTCCTGTCCGATGAACTGCCCGAAATCATTGCGCAATGGCCCTTGTGGCGGCGTGCGCGCCAATGGCAACTGTGAAGTGGAACCGCAGATGCCCTGCGTCTGGGTGGAAGCCTGGAAAGGCAGTCAGAAGATGGTATCGGGAGACAATATCCTGAAAGTGCAGGAGCCGGTCAATCATTCCTATCGCGGCACATCGTCCTGGCTCCGGGTCACGGCAGAGGAGGCCGCGCGCAAAGAACAAGAAGCACCATTATGAGCATAAAACCTCCGGTCGATCATAGCGCCGCGTTGCCGCCCCTGGCAGGGCATACCTCTCATGGCCGTCTTGAACGTGTGTTGCGCGCCGGCGAATTTGCCGTTACCGCAGAACTCAACCCGCCCGATAGCGCCGATCCAAACGAGGTGTTTGAACGCGGTGCCGTTTTTGACGGCTGGGTCGACGGGATTAACGCCACCGACGGCTCTGGCGCCAACTGCCATATGTCGTCGGTAAGTATTTGTGCGCTGCTGACACGGGTCGGTTACTCCCCGATTATGCAGATTTCCTGCCGCGATCATAACCGCATCGCCATTCAGGGAAATGTGCTCGGTGCGGCGGCCATGGGGGTGAATAATATCCTCTGCCTCACGGGCGATGGCGTACAGGCGGGGGATCAACCAGGGGCGAAGCCGGTATTTGATCTCGATTGTATGTCTTTGCTCCGCACCGTCCGTCAGATGCGCGATGACGGACGCTTCTTGTCGGGCCGGAAAATCACACTTTCGCCGCAAGTCTTCCTTGGCGCTGCCATCAATCCCTTCGCGCCGCCATATGATTTTCGCCCCGCACGCCTTGCCAAGAAAATCGAGGCGGGGGCGCAGTTTGTGCAATCCCAATACTGCTTCGATATTCCCATGCTGGAACGTTATATGGAACAGGTGCGCGACATGGGACTTGATGAAAAATGCTTTATCCTGATTGGTGTTGGTCCACTTGCCTCGGCCCGGGCGGCGAACTGGATCAGGACAAATGTGCCGGGCATCCACATTCCGGACAGTATTATTGAGCGGCTTGCCGGCGCAGAAGACCAGAAGCAGGAAGGCAAGAATATCTGCATTGAAATGCTCCAACAGGTGCGCGAAATGCCAGGCGTTTCCGGTGCCCATGTCATGGCCTACCGGCAGGAGGAGCTGGTGGCGGATATTGTCTATGAATCAGGTGTTTTGAAAGGACGGAAACCATGGAAGCGAGAGGCAGCTCCGGGTTTCGATGCGGTTTCGGAGGCGGTTGAAACTGTAAAAGGGCAAATTGACCAGACAATTAAGCCGCAAGATGCGGTGGCTGCCGTTTCTGAGGAACAGTAAGTCGGAATTGGAAAAGACTACGTCGGCTGTCCGTTCTTAATGAGACTATCGAACATAATCGGCGAAAGCCCCGAATTTCAAGGTTGATTTGAATGACCGACACCATTATTTCTTCTGCCACCAAAGAAGTCGTTATCGGCTTTGACCGCCCTTTCGTCATCATTGGCGAACGGATAAACCCGACGGGGCGTAAACTCCTGGCTGCAGAAATGAAGGTAGGCGATTATAGTCGTGTTGCGGCCGATGCGTTGGCGCAAGTAGCCGCCGGAGCCCATATGCTTGACGTGAACGCTGGGATACCGCTCGCTGATGAGCCGCGTATTCTCGCTGAAACCATCCAGCTGGTCCAGAGCCTGACCGATGTCCCGCTCTCTATTGACAGCTCCATCGTTGAGGCACTTGCCGCCGGGCTTGAAGTTTATCAGGGTAAAGCACTGGTGAATTCAGTTACGGGCGAAGAAGAGCGTCTGGAAGTGGTTTTGCCGCTGGTCAAGAAATACGGTGCGGCTGTTGTCGCCAT
>NVRR01000185.1 GCA_002732675.1 Sneathiella sp.
ACGGGCTTGGACGCTAGTGGACCAATAGCGCCGAGACCAAGAACGGCCGTTCCGTTCGACACCACCCCAACTAGATTACCGCGCGCCGTCAATTCCGCGGCCAGCAACGGATCGTCTGCAATTGCCAGGCAGGGATGGGCGACGCCCGGTGAATAGGCCAGCGCCAGATCGGTTTGTGTATCCATGGGCTTGGTCGGCATAATAGTGAGCTTCCCGGGTTTCGGATACCGGTGATAATCCATTGCTTTTTCCGAAATGTCTTTAACCATATCCATGCCCTTCAATTTTACCCAGAAGTGTTACGGTTTAGCGAATGCCACTGCAATTTGCCATCAAAAAATAGATTATTCAGCGAACAGAAATATACGGGGAATATCAACGGAACTGGACAGTTGCCACAAAAATGGAGAGTTGCCCTCTCGTTTAGCTGGCGTATTCTGTCTTGGCGGCTTTGCATTCCACTGGAAGTAACCTTTTACATTATCAGTTGTTGTTTATTGTTCAGGTTACGGGCCTAACTCCTTATTTGTAATGCAGAAAGGCAGAGAATGACGCGAAGCTGGATCGCTTATCCCGAATGCACTACACTATCATATCTGCCAACAAAAAATGAGAACAATAATGGGCAAATCAACGATGGAACGCTATACCCTTTTTGGATCGAACGGCTCCCCCTATTCCCTAAAAATGCGGGCAATAATGCGCTATCGGCGGCTGCCATTTAACTGGGTTCTACGGACCAGCCGAAACCGTTCGTTGCTGGCAGACCTGAAACCTGCACTGATACCCGTGCTGCGCCTGCCCGAGGATAATAGTCTGCATCTTGACAGCACCAAGCTTATCTACATGCTTGAAAGTCGCCATCCTAACGATCGTTCAATCCTGCCGGACAATAAGGCCCATGCTTTTCTGGCGCACTTAATTGAGGATATGGCCGACGAATGGTGCACGAAAATGATGTTTCATTATCGCTGGACCTATGACGCCGATATCAACTATGCAAGCCACTGGATCGCCGATGACGGCTTCCCCGATACCGTCGGGGCCGATCGCGAAGAGATGGCACAAAGTTTTGCCGAAAGACAAATTGGTCGGATGCCTCTGGTTGGCTGCACGGCGGAAAATTTGCCGGCGATCGAGACAGGCTATCAGCGTATTCTGGCATTGCTGGACTCTCATGTTGGCCAGCATCAGTTCCTATTCGGGACCCGGCCCTCAATCGGTGACTTTGGCCTTTATGGCCAGTTGCAGGTTCTGGCGACTGATCCAACCCCGCAGTCCATTGTGCGGGCGATAGCACAGCGCACGGAAAGCTGGTTGCGGCAGCTTGACGACGCGTCAGGAATTGAAGGCGAGTGGCTTGATAGCGACCCTTTACCTGAGGCGACGAAAGGACTTATTGAGTTCGCGGGTTATGTGTACCTGCCATTCCTTGCCGCGAATGCACAGGCACTGTCAAAGGGCGATGAGACCTTTTCTCTCTCCGTACTGGGGCACCCGTATTCGCAATCAGTGTTCGCGTATCAGGTGAAATGTCTCACGGATCTCAGAAACCGTTATCAGGCGCTCTCTCAATCTGAAAAATCCGTCGTTCAAGAGGTTTTGCAAAGCACGGAAGGCGCGAAAATACTCGAGGCATCGTAATAGTACGGCGCGCTAATTGGGTTCATACGTCACGGACATGGCGAGGCTTTCAGGGCATTTTTTCAAGCTCAGACGGCAAGATATCCGTATTGCTTTGCACGCTTTCCCGCCCCTGCGGCGTGAGACAATACACCCCGCGTCTGGTCCGCTCAAACCAGTCATAGTGATTTTTCTGAAGAATTGATGCGGCGTTATCAACACCCGCCACAGTCCGAATGTCGGCAACGTTCATTTCAATCTCGTTGCTCATGACGACAGCGCAGCGAAAGGCATCCTGACGATATGCGGTGATTATCTTCGTTCGATTAATGCCACCCGTATTGGGATCACCGACGCGCGCCAAAAATTCCGTCATCAGCCGCGTTTGCCGTCTCTTGTTTCGCTTTGGCGCATATGGCCCCGGATCAAGCAACACATCGGTTTTCCGCCCGTTTTTAGGCGCCGTGTTGACAAGTATCATTCCCAAGCCCAGCATCCGGCAAAGTTTAATATAATTTCTTTGGCGCGCCCGCCAGTTCTTGCGTTTAAGGGGGGTGCCGGGGGCGGCAACGGCCAGATAAACATCGTTTGTCATATTCTGGCGGCTAATGCCCTGAAGAACCAGATCAAGAGAAAATGTAAGCTTCAGTTCGACAATGACGACGGCCTCGTTATCCTTGACCGCAACGACATCACAACCGTTGACTTCCGCCTTGACTTCGTACCCTCTAGCTTCCAGCAGGTCCTTGATAGGCGCGTATAAATCTGTTTCTTTCGCCATGTTCACGGTCTTTATCTCATCACCGGTTATGAAATTTATCTGGATTAAACTGTTCATATTCATTGTCATAGCCACCATGCCAGCGCGACAATGGCAGACGGTTTTCTGTGATATCCGTTGCAGCCCAAAGAATGCGCTTGCGGTCGATTTCCGGTGAGACCTCGTTGTCCGGACAGAGAATATAAAATTCTTCTCGTCTTAAGCCGCCCATCATCCAGTCAATAACCTGATCCGGCCGCCATGCGCCCTTTTGCAATGCTTCCATTTCAGTCGATGTCCATCCCGGAATTAAAAGATGCGCAGAAACCGGACCATTCGGACCGCTCGGTTGCCCGCGTAAGGTCATCTGAGGGTAAATCGACAATAACAACCCTCATCCCCAACTCAGCAAATTTGAGGCAGGCGGCCAGGCCAATTCCTTTCGCCCCGCCAGTGACAACAGCAATTCTGTCCGGCGATAAAGCCGCAAATGTCATTGAAAAATTCCTTCTACAACCATGAGAGAAACGGTTCCAGACAGCGCCCGTAAACGCGCGATCCCCAACCGTGCCCGGTTCGTTCTAGTTCCCGGGTTTCATTATGTCTGCACTTGACATCATTGCATAGAATTTTGCGGCGCTTGGGGCCAGTATTATGCGGGCTGCATGTTTTAGGAGCCATCGTTCACTTATTGAAACGAAGTTGAACTGAAGTTTTTAAATAAATAAAGCGATGTACCGACATGGTCAGGACATCGCTTTATCGTATCACATTTTGTGGACTAAATCCTTGTTAACGGAAAGCCCGACTTTTCCAGAGTGCTTCAAAATGTGTTTTGACTATATAGAAATGGCAAGCATAATGCAATCATAACGTCTATAATAAGCTTCCGGGAGAATATAATGTCGTTTAATACGCCTTGGCGACTGGGGATAGATTTGGGGACAAACTCACTTGGATGGGCCGCCCTGGAACTGAACAATGATTGCACAGGGGTTTTGACGCTAATTGATAGTGGTGTTCGTATTTTCTCCGATGGCCGCAATCCAAAGGACAAACAATCCAACGCGGCAAAAAGACGTGAGCCGCGCAGCGCCAGAAAAAATCGCGACAGGTCAAAACGGCGCTCCGCACGGCTTATGCGTGAACTGACCGAATTTAGCTTGATGCCGTCGGACGCGAATGAACGCAAGAAGCTTGAAGGCGGGAAAGGCATTCCGCAGCAGGAAACCGACCCGTGGATCTTGCGCTATCGGGCGCTCAATGAAGAAATCAGCCCCCATCAATTGGGGCGGGCCATATTCCACCTGCATCAGCGCCGGGGCTTTAAATCCAACCGCAAAACGGATCGGGCCGATAACGAAAGCGGAAAAGTCCATGATGCCACCAAACGCACCAAGGATGATCTGGAAAAAACCGAGGCAAAAACACTTGGCGCCCTCTTTGGCAAGCCCCGATACGAGGTGGCCTTGCATAATATGAACGCCGCGAAAGGGGAGCGCAAACCTCAGCCCCTCGCCCGGGTTCGAACATCCGGCACCGGGGCAAAGCAGCAATATGATTACTACCCCACCCGGGCAATGATCCTGAACGAGTTTACGGAAATCTGGGACGCGCAAAAACAATACCACCCTGAACTGCTGTCGGACACCGCCCATAAGCACCTGTACGATACCATTGAACGGCAACATCCTCTGAAACCTCCAAAGGTTGGAAAATGTACCCTCGTACCGGAAGAACCTCGCGCAGCCAAAGCATTGCCGTCCTCCCAACGCGCTCGAATTTTTCAGGAAGTTAACGCGTTGCGGCTGATGCAAGCGGGTGAGGCCCAGCGCCCGCTTTCCAAGGAGCAACGCGATGTCATTGCGAACCGTCTCTTGTCTCCGACGAGCAAAACGGCAAAAGTGACCTTTAAACAACTCAAAAAACTTCTGAAACTACCGGATTCCGACCGCTTCACCCTGGAATCCGAAAAACGTAAAGACCTGCAAGGGGAGGAAACCACCGCAAAACTGATGCAGGAAAATCGTTGGGGGCCTGCCTGGCTAGAGCTTGATTTAGCCTCCCGAGATGAAATTGTCGGCAAACTTGTCGATGAAGAGGATGAAGAAAAATTGATAGGCTGGCTCTGCGAGACCCACAAACTGGACAAGGATCAAGCATACCGGATCGCCGATTGCCCTCTTCCCGACGGGTATGGACATTTGAGTCAGAAGGCCCTCACAAGAATTCTGCCGCCGCTGGAAGCAGATGTTACTGTCTATTCCGACGCGGTGACGCAAGCAGGCTTCGACAGCCACAGTCACTTCGGCACCGGTGAAGTCTTTGACAAGGCGCTCCCCTATTACGGCTATATCCTTGAAAGATCCGTTGCTTTTGGCACGGGGGAACTGCATCATTCGGATGAAAAGCGCTATGGCAAGGTTGCCAATCCCACGGTACATGTGGCGCTCAATCAGATCAGATCTGTGATTAACGACTTGATGGCCCGCTATGGACCGCCTGAGCAGATCGTTGTCGAGCTTGCCCGCGACCTTCCCTTGTCCGCCAAGGGAAAGAATGATCTGGAAAAGCAGCAAAAAGCCAATCAGGCGGCCAACGAAAATCGTAGAAAAATTCTTGAAGAGATGGGCGTTCACAACACCTATGAAAACCGCCTGCGCCTGCGCCTGTTTGAAGATCTGGAAGCCCTGGGCAAACGCTGTCCCTTTTCGGGCGAGCAAATCAATTTGACTGATCTATTTTCCGACAAGATAGAGATCGAGCATATCCTGCCCTTTTCACTCACTCTTGATGACAGCTATTCAAACAAGACGCTTGCCACGCGCAAGGCCAACCGGGACAAGAAAAACCAAACCCCGTTTGAAGCCTTTAGCCATTCCCCCGACGAATATGACTGGCAAGAAATTTCAAACCGCGCCGCAGAGTTGCCCAGAAACAAACAATGGCGTTTCGGCCCCGATGCGATGGACCGTTTTACCGAAGAAAATGGCTTCCTGGCCCGGCAATTAACCGACACCCAGTATATATCCCGGCTGGCGAAGACCTATCTGGAAGCCATTTATGGTGGGCAGGGATATAAAGGAGCCAAAAACCATGTCCATGTTATTCCGGGGCGCCTGACAGCCGATTTACGTCACATCTGGGGCCTGAACTCCGTTCTGCGCGGGCATAACGAGCCTGAATCCGAAGCGCAGAAAAAGAACCGTGAGGACCATCGCCACCATGCCCTCGACGCCATTGTCGTGGCTTGTACAGATATGTCAATGCTGCAAATGGCCGCGCGCAGGGCCAAAGAAAATGAAAACATATATAGCCGCAAATTAATGACCGGCCTTGAGGAACCATGGCCTGGGTTCCGCAACGATGTCGAGACTTCCATCCGAAAAATCATTGTCAGCCACAAACCTGATCACGGGTTTCAGGGGGCAATGCATAATGACACGGCCTTTGGCATTCCAAAAGGCGATGAGGGCAAACCCGACAAAAAAGGAGTGCGTACAGTTGTAACACGCAAACCCCTTGACAGTGACAGTTTCAAGTCGCCAAAGGATCTGACAAAAATACGCGACGACATCATTAGGAATCATTTAGAGGAAGAGACATTTGGCCTCTCGGGTGCAGACTTCAAACTGGCATTAGTACAGGCGGGAAAGGCCATGACACCACCTGTCTACAAGGTTCGTATCGAAGACAATCTGCGCGTTATCCCTTTCAAGGATAAATCAGGAAAGGAATATAAAGCCTACCAAGGGGACAGCAACTATTGCTATGACATCTGGCGGACAGACAAAGGCAAATGGACGGGAGAGGTGATTTCAACCTATCAGGCCTATCAACTGGCCCGAAAGGACAAGGACTGGTGGCAACGGCTTGAGGGGCAGGATGGCCAGCAGTTGCGCATGCGCCTGCGCAAGAAGGACTATCTTCAAATTGAGCATCAGGGCACCGCCAAAATTGTACAGATTTACAAATTCTCTGAGGGTAAAATAAATATGAGTGAACATCATGAAGCCAATGCGTCGGCCCGTGTTAAAGACAAGGACCTTCCGGCTATTCAGATGGCTCCAAGCTCTCTGCAAAATGCGAAGGCAAAATATGTGACAGTCAGCCCTTCCGGCGTTCCCAAGGTTCATCAGTATATGACGTAAATCTTTTTTAACCTCTTTATCATAACCTGATGTTGTATTTAGT
>NVRR01000186.1 GCA_002732675.1 Sneathiella sp.
AGCTTCCAGCGGGTTTGCCGTCAGGTTGGCGGCAAAGCCTGCCGCCATTACAACGATCATTGTCTCGCCGATGGCGCGACTGACAGCCAGGAGAACGGCGCCGACAATACCCGGAAGTGCTGCCGGCAAAATAACCTGCCGAACCGTTTCCGATTTGGTCGCACCAAGGCCATATGAGCCATCCCTCAGGCTTTGCGGCACGGCCATGATAATGTCATCGCTCAACGAAGAGACAAAGGGGATAATCATCATACCCATGACAACCCCTGCGGCCAGAGCGCTTTCGGACGACACCTGAATACCGATGGAATCTCCGACATCCCTGAAAAAGACGCCAACTGTCAATGCTGCGAAGAAGCCATAAACAACGGTCGGGATGCCCGCCAGAATTTCAAGGAGCGGCTTCACCACGGCCCGAAATCTATCGGACGCATATTCCGCCATATATATAGCGCTCATTAACCCAAGTGGCACGGCCACACACATGGCAATGAGGGTAATAAGCATGGTTCCTGCGAATAACGGGATGGAGCCGAACGCCCCTGAAGACCCGACCTGATCCGCACGCATGGCTGTTTGTGGGCTCCAGGTCGTTCCCAAAAAGAAATCCGAAAGCGGCACTTTTTCGAAGAACTGAATGGTCTCAAACACCAGGGAAAGAACAATACCGATCGTGGTCAAAATCGAAATCGTCGACGCCAGGATAAGAATGCCATAAATCAGCATTTCAATCGTCTTGCGCACCCGTAATTCAGGATTTATCCGCGCGATCGAAACATACAGGCCGCCACCTGTCACCAACATAATCATGACGGGAAGGAGTACATTCTCAACTTGCCCGGAAATATCGTCCCCGAAATCAATGGGCGTCATCCGAAGCAGCAACCAGAGCAAACCCAGAACAACCGGCGGGATCATGCCCCAGATAAAAACATAGACGCCGTACTGATGTGGACGGGAGGTAATGAATTTGGAGCTTGTGTTATTTCTAACACTCCTCAGGGCCTTTTTTGAGCCATACCAATATCCCGCTGAGCACATCATCAGAAGAATAATTGTAAGTGGAAAAAAGCTCATTTTATTTTCGAACGCCCCTCAGCCAGAAAAAGGAAAAAATAATCCGGCGGACGACCTAGATCGTCCGCCGAAAAATGCTGATTACATCATTTTCAATTTGACCATTGCAGCCGCATCATTGCGAACTTTTGCGCGCTCAGCTTCTGACAGGGGAATGAGACCCTTTTCCGTCAGGTAGCCAAACTCACCGAACGTGTCTTCATTGGTAAATTCCGCAACAAATTCCTGGATACCAGGAACCACACCGACATGCGCACCCTTCACATAAAAGTAAAGTGAACGGGAGATGCCATAGTCACCGTTGGATATATTGTCGAAAGTTGGCTTAACACCGCCGATGACGCCGCCCTGAATACGGTCTGCATTCTGATCGAGGAAGCTAAAGCCGAAAATACCGATAGCGTTCGGGTTCGCAACCAGCTTCTGAACAATCAGGTTGTCGTTTTCGCCAGCTTCGATAAAGGCGCCATCTTCGCGAATTGTATGAGCAACAGCCTTAAAAGCTTTCTTGTCAGATTTGCGTAGCGCCTTCAGCATATCGAATTTCTTGGCGCCGCCTTCCATGGCAAGTTCAACAAAAGCATCGCGCGTCCCGCTGGTTGGCGGTGGGCCGAGCACTTCAATTTTTATGTCGGGAAGAGACGAGTCGATGTCTGACCATTTCATATACGGATTATCGACCAGCTTGCCGTCAATCGGAACCTGTTTCGCCAGCGCCATAAAAATCTGTTGTTTTGTCAGATCAATGGGCTTGGTTGCTTTTGAGTTGGCAAGAACAATACCGTCAAAGCCGATTTGAACTTCGATGATATCAACAACCCCAGCAGCCGCACATTTTTCAACTTCAGACGCCTTAATACGGCGAGAAGCATTGGCGATGTCCGGGTGTTTTTCGCCAACACCGGCGCAGAAGAGTTTCAATCCTCCGCCAGAGCCAGTACTTTCGACAACCGGCGTCTTGAACTGGCCTTTCGAGCCAAATTCTTCCGCAACCACAGTTGAAAAAGGAAAAACTGTTGAAGAGCCAACAATTCTGATTTGATCGCGGGCCATAGCCTGTCCTGCAAAAGCCACTGAGGCGACAATTGCCAGACCTATTGTTTTCTTGAGCACGAGTATTCTCCGTCATAAAATTCGGCAGCATCTTCTGCCAACGGGCGGACAATGCCCTTGAACGATGTCAGAAGTACTACAGTTTTATGACAGTAATGTTACAGCCGGTATGCCCCGGAAATCACGCTGTTTTATACCCGCAATGGCAGCCGGACGGTAAAGGTTGATCCCTCACCGACAGTAGACGTGATATCTAGCTGGCCGCGATGCCGACTGACAATATGCTTGACGATGGCAAGCCCAAGACCGGTTCCACCAAGCTGCCGACTACGGTCACTATCTACACGGTAGAAGCGTTCCGTAAGCCTGGGAAGGTGGGATGCGTCGATCCCCTCCCCTTTATCCGTGACAGCAACAATGGCATCCTTGCCATTAAGGGTGACGACAACGTCAATTTCCGAATTACCGCGGCTGTATTTCAACCCGTTATCCACCAGATTGGTAAAAACCTGTGTCAGTTGATCGGCATCCGCCGTCACATGCACCGGACCATCCGGGACAACCAACCGTATAGATTTTCCCATATCACAGGCCCGCGTTCTAATCAGCCCCGTCACATTCTGTATCACTTCCGTCAGATTAACCTGACCTGACGGTCGGCTATGCTCGTTAACCTCAATCTGCGACAAAGACAATAAATCGTCAATTAACTGCGACATGCGCGTCGACTGCGCCTCCATCATGGCCAAAAATCGCTGATGAGCTCTTAGGTCGTCCCGGGCTGGCCCCATCAATGTTTCAAGGGCACCAATCAGGATCGCCAATGGCGTTCTCAGTTCATGGCTGGCATTGGCGACAAAATCTACGCGCATCTGTTCAAGTCGTTTTGAGGCTGTCACATCGTGCAAGGTCACGATCAGGCGCGATTCAATGTCATCTTCTTCGTCCAAATTCACGACATAAGCCGCCACATGTCGGAGGACTGCGTCCGGAATGGCAAATTCGATCCGTTCGCTGTTACCTTCTCCTCTGAAAGAAGCCTCCACAGCCTTTAACAAACTTGGGTGGCGTATATAGGCCGTCAGATCGCCTTCCATTGTTTCGGTATTGAAAAAGACCTTGGCCGCCGCATTAGTCTGACGGATTCGCCGCTTTTTATCGAGCACAAATATGGGATCAGGGAGCATATCGAACAAAAGTATCGCATCATCCTGTCGTGACTGCGCCTCCTCCAGTAAATGGCGCAGAACCCGTCGATAATGCTGCATGGTCAGCAGAAGTTCGTCTACCGGCAGTAAACCGGCACGGGAGGTAAATTGCTCTTCAACTTTCAATTCCGGTGACTGGGCCGCTTTTTCCATTCTTATGGCAACGGCGTGAATTTCCCTGACTATACGATTATATAGGAAAACTGCCGGCAAAGCCGCAGCCCCAATCAGTAACCAGACGTAATTCTGGTTGAGATGGTCATGGCTTTGTAACCAGAACGCAACAATAGCAACTGGCAAGGTCGCTGCGGCAACGAACAGGAGCATCTTCCAGAAATAGCCGTTACTATTCTTCATATCCACACATCACATATCAATTTGTTGGTAGCAGGTCCGCGAAAATGGCGCCAATAGGTGACATTTTTTTTACATTTTCGTGACAAAATCAAGTGTCTCACCTATTTCCCGCCGAAGGACAAGATCGGCATATTCATCAAGCGGCGTCGGCTCCCGGTTGAGAATAATCAATTTCGCGCCGCTCCGTTTTGCCAGCAGTGGTATTTCTGCCGCCGGATAGACAACCAGGGAAGAACCAATGGCGAGAAACAGATCGGCTGATTGCGCCAATGCCTCGGCCCGTCGCATCTCGGCAACCGGCATTGCCTGACCAAAAGAAATGGTCGCTGTCTTGACTATTCCCCCGCAAGTCCCGCAAACCGGCAAGGCCTCGTCCTGTTCAAAAATTTTCCGCACGTCATCCAGGCTCATCCTTTCGTGACAGCTGAGACATTTGGCATATGTCGTATTGCCGTGTAGCTCGATCACATCTTCATCTCTGACACCGGATTGCTGATGCAGGCCGTCAATATTCTGCGTGATAACCGCGCGTACTCGGCCGTTGTTGTAAAGGGACGAAATCGCCAGATGCCCTTTATTTGGATCAGCGCCTGACAAGACGCTGTCCATGGCAAATTTTCGGCGCCAGCTTTCCCTCCGGGCTTCTTCGGATTGCATAAAATCTGAAAAATCGATGGGTTTGTTTTTCTCCCATAACCCGCCGGGACTGCGAAAATCAGGAATACCTGATTCCGTACTGATACCAGCGCCCGTAAAAACAACCAGATTCCGGCTCGCCTTCAGTAATTGGGCAAACTCGCTTATTTCCATATCCATCATCTGATGATACGCGAAACGGACGCGCCGCGCCTAGTAAAATGTCCACTGCCCCGCCTGCACCATGTTCACAAATTTCGCGCGTGAACGTTATGTATACAAATCGATTTAATCCGCCAATCGGGGCACCATCGGAGATCGAAACATGAGCCGGGAGAACATGAATAATATCGTCGCAAAAGAACTGTCAGACGCGCTTGCAAAATGTAATGAGCAGGGCATCGATGCGAGCACCGTCAGAACTGGCCTTCTGACCATTACAATCGCAAATTTCGTCAACGGTATCGGGCTTGAAAATACAGCAGCCCTGTTTGCAGCCTTGCCTAACCAGATACAGTCCGGGCTTTTCCATAAATATGCAAATGGCGCCCAGACACCTCCGCCCGCGCCGGTGCCAGCGCCGATGATGATGTCCCCGACGCCGGCTACGCACGCCATGCCAGCGCAGCCGATGTTTCCAACCGCCGTCTCACGATATAGTCCCGAGGCATCCCCGTTCTCCGCGTCCCCAGCAGAAGAAAAGCCGGTTAAAAGACGCCGCATATAGAAAAAAGCGCCACTGGGTCAAATTTTAGGATAATTGCCGACGGTCATTAACCGTTTATAAGGAAGATGCCTCTAATTTAAGACATAGATTCGTCTTATTTTAAAAGAGAGGCCTTTAGCTGTGCCGCAACATAAAACAATTGCAGCCCGTCTTCGGACAGTGCTACTCGCAACAACCGGACTGGTTGTTGCCGGGTGTAACACAATCTCCGACCAGTCGGCGACAGCCGACCCATCGCAGAATGGACAAAGCCCGGTCGTCGTCACATCGGTCGCTGAAAAAGATTCCGGAAAGCTAAGCACAGAAACCCTGATACGTATCGCCGACAGGGCCTGGGCAAAAAGTGATGCCCCGACGGCGCTTCGTCTCTACGCAACAGCCGCAAAGGACGATCCTAAAAACCCGGCGCCGCTTATGAAAATTGCGGAAGTTTTGCGTAAAACAGGCCGCGCCGAAAATGCAATCGGTATCTATACCAAGGTTCTTGAGATCGATTCCAGCTATGTGGATGCCCATCACGGCATCGGATACAGCTACCTGCAAATTGAAAAGCCTTATCTGGCTACAGACGCATTCGCGGCCGCATTGGTCATAGATGAAGAAAATGCTAAATCCCTGGGCGGTATGGCCGTTGCTTATGACAAAGCCGGTGATCGCGAAAATGCGCAATCCTACTATAAAAAGGCCATCAAGGCTGATCCAGCGAACCTGAATTACAAGGCCAACCTTGCCTTATCTCTGGCGCTGTCTGGCGACACTGAAAAGGCTATTGCCATTTTGAAAGTCGTCGCCGAGCACCCCGGTGCCACGGCCAAGCACCGCCAAAATCTGGCGCTTGTCTATGGTATGGCCGGACAATCCAAGGAAGCAATGAAATATTCTCGTATGGATTTGTCTGAAAAAGATGCCCGCAACAACGCCCTTTATTTCGAGGCACTGAATGGTAGCCCTGATGAACAAGTGGCAGTATTGGGCGAACAGGTAAAGGTCATGAAGGCGTCGGCGGACAAAGCCCTATCCCAAATCGCCATGGTAAATTCACAGCCACGCCAGCCAAAAAACCCTGAAGTCATTATTGCACGTGTTGAAACTGAAGTACTAGATGTCAATGCAGGATCAATGAGGAAAAGCAGACCGGCAATTTTAGAGGCGCCGAAAAACCTTGTCCCCGCACCTGTCGCACCTGTGATGGTCGCCAAAGCTGACGCACCTGCCGAAAAGAAACCTGCCGTAGCTGCGAAATCGCCAGTTCCGGCCGCACCTGTCATGATGGCCAAGACCGAACCCCCTGCGGCGGTAAAACCTGTTAAGACGGAAAAAACTTCTGCACCGACTAAAACAACGGTTGCAGCTACGCCTAAGCCAGCAACATTTGGTAAGAAATCTGAAACGCCAGCTGCGCCGGTCGCTGTCGCAGAGGCGAAACCCGCTTCTGCTCCGTTCTACAAGGAATGGAAGGTCGAGAAAAAAGTGGCGCCGGTTGCCAAGCCCACAGAGCCAGTCGTTGCCA
>NVRR01000187.1 GCA_002732675.1 Sneathiella sp.
TGCTTTGGCAATTCGCTTATGGCGGAAATTGTAGCAAGAAAAAATGCCCTTATCGGCTCAAAGGTACCGAGCGCAACATCGATGTGAATGTGATGAACAAAACCGTTAAGGCGCTCAAGGCCGGATGGCCGTTTGATGGGTTGGTTCCCGATGTGCTTGGACCGGGCGAATTGATCTATATCCCCTATCCTCCCGAATGGGACGATTACGGGCCGTAATTTCATCCCAATAAATTTGAACCAACAGGCTCGAAATATTGGAATTCCCGTGTTAGCGTGTCCCTCGGTAACGAGTTGGAGGACCGGGCAATATGGATGCACCAGCAATTGAACTGGTGGGGATCAACAAAAGCTTCGGACCTGTCCGCGCAAACCACGACATTCACATGTCCGTGGCCCCCGGTACTATTCACGGTATAATCGGCGAAAACGGAGCCGGGAAATCGACTTTGATGTCGATCCTCTATGGTTTTTATCAAGCAGATTCCGGCGAAATCAAAATTAATGGCAAGCCAGTCAAAATCTCCAGCAGTCAGGAGGCGATTGCGCTTGGTATTGGTATGGTTCATCAGCATTTCATGCTGGTCCATAATTTCAGCGTGCTTGAAAATATTATTTTGGGCGTTGAAGGCGGCCCTTTTCTGGGTAGCGGAATTGCCCATGCCCGCAAGGAACTGGCACGGCTGGAAGAAGAATACGCACTTGAGGTGGATCCGGAGGCAATCATCGAAGACCTTCCGGTAGGCATTCAGCAGCGTGTTGAAATTCTAAAAGCGCTTTATCGCGGCGCGGATATTCTCATTCTCGACGAGCCAACCGGTGTGCTGACCACGCTTCAGCGGGCGCAGGCTTATGCCAACTATAACGCCGTGCTTGAGGGCATGGATCTGGCCGTGGTCTATGACCGCCAAGCCGGTATCGCTATGCAGATGCCAACCGGCGTCGTTGCCTTCTCCGAATATTCGCCGCCCTTCGCCCGCTACCGGCCCACCGGCGGGCTTGATGTTGAAGTGCTGCTGATCTCGCAAGAGGGCAATCAGGACCGGTTCTTTGGCCTGTATGAGATACTGCAGACGCTCGACATGATCCCGCCTGAGGGTCCGCGTGAGCGCAGCAGCAATAGCTTCACCATTGAGGGCGAAGATGCGCGCAGCCACACCTATACGTTTGCCCGTCTCGCTGACGGCCAAATCAAAGGCTTTACGCTGATATGGCCTGCTGGCGACGAAGAACGCCGTGGCCGGGTTTTGGCCGAAATGCGCGCCAGTTTCTCACTGGCCGAAGGTGTGCTCGACCCGAGCCTTGCCCCCGCTGGCGAAGACCAAGCGGTTGATCTGGTCTCTGGCCTCGAAGTGCGCAAACCAATCCGCGAGCGCTCTGGTTTCTTCATCGACCAAAACGGGCGGGCCATCACCTCAGCCGAAGCCGTTGCCGAATGCCGCGAAGTGACGCTAGACACCGAGCACCCGGCACAAGTGGTCTTTCTCGATGAGGTACTCGGGCTGGCTGTGCTCGAGCCGCTGACCCCACTGGCCCCACTGGGCGTGGCCGCGTTCCAACCCGCCGTCCCGCGCATTGGCAACCGGGTTGCCGTTGCAGGCTACCCATTTGGCGGCGTCCTCGCCGCCCCTGCGCTGACCTTCGGCCAGCTGGCTGACATTCGTGGCCTAAACGGTGAAGACACGATCAAACGGCTCGATCTGGCCGCCCTGCCCGGCGACTTTGGCGGACCGGTTATGGATGATAGCGGCGCGCTGTTGGGCATGATGCTGGCGCGGGCGACTGACGGCCCGGTCCTACCCGGCGATGTCAGCTTTATCGCCGACGCTGAGGCGGTGATCGCAACGCTGCAAACAGCCGGCATTGCGGTTGATATAGCGTCGGGCAGCACGCCGATATCATCGGCAGCCCTTACCCGGCATGCGAGCGATATCACTGTGCTGGTAAGCTGCTGGAATTGATCTTTCAGCCTGACTGAACATGAAAGCCGCGCCCTAAACTGGCGCGGCTTTTCTTTGTTTTGCTTTCGGTTTTTTGGCCGCTACTTTGGCGTCTGTCTCGCTCTGGCCGCTACCTAATCACGCCAGAACGCAAACGTTACGATCACCATCACCACCATCATCTCCAACCGGCCAACAAACATTGCCACCGACAATATCCACTTGGCCGCATCGCTCAGCCCGCTGTAATTACCGGCCGGGCCGATCTCAGCGCCCAAGCCCGGCCCAATATTGGCCAAGGCCGCCGCCGCACCGGAGATTGAGGTGATCAGGTCCAGCCCGGTCAGGCTCAGCAGCACTGCCGTTAGCCCGATAGAGAGCAGGAACGCGACGAAGAAGGCCATCACCGAGTTGATCACGTCTTCACCCACCGCCCGGCCCTGATAGCGCGGCGAGAACATGCCATGCGGCGAGTGGATGCGCTTTATCTGCGCGCCGATTGAGGCGAACAATATCTGGTAGCGAAATATTTTTATTGAGCAGGCGGTCGAGCCCGCGCAGCCGCCGATCAGCCCCATGAAGAAGAACAAAGTGACTGCGAACGGCCCCCATTGCATATAGTCGGCGCTGGCATAGCCAGTGCCAGACATGATCGAGATGACGTTGAACAATGCCTCGCGGAATGCCAGCTCGCTTACCCCGTGCACTTGGCGCATCAGCAGCACCGTGACCAGCAAGATACAGACCGCCAGAGCCGCCATGAAGCCGTGCACCTGTTTGTCGCGCCAGAGCGGCTTGGCATTGCCACCCAAGAGTTGAACGTAGCGTACAAACGGCAAAGCGGCGAGGAACATGAAGACCGAGGCGACATAATGCGCGCCAGCACCATAGGCGCCAAACGAGGCATCAGAATTGGCAAATCCGCCGGTGGCAACGGTGGTCATTGCATGGATCGCCGCATCAAACGGGGCCATGCCCGCGGCCAGATAGGCCAAGAGGCACGCTACAGTCAGACTGACATAGATCACCGAGATTGAGCTGGATATCTCTGCCGCGCGGGGCAAGATTTTACCCATTGTATCAAAGCCTTCGGAGCGAAACACTTGCATGCCGCCGACTTTTAATTCTGGTAAGAAAACCATGGCCACAACGATAATGCCAATGCCGCCGATCCACTGCAATATGCCGCGCCACAGCTTAATACCCTCGGGCAAAGCGTCTATCCCGGTCAGCACAGTCGAGCCTGTCGTGGTTAGGCCAGACATGGCCTCAAAGAAGGCATCTGTCAGCGACGAATTGGTCTCTCCCAAGATAAACGGCAGCGCGCCAAAACTGGGCAGTACGATCCACACGGCCGAAGTTAGCAAAAAGGTCTGGCGGATTGTTAGCCCTTCTTTGACCCCGTTTGACGATGATATCGCCATCGCGCCGCCGGTGAGGATTGTCAGCACCGCGCTCTCAAGAAAGACCGGCCAATGGCCGTTTTTTGCGGCCAAATCAGCGACCAGCGGCCCGAGCATGGTTAGCCCAAGCACGGCGACCAATAGGCCGATAACATATCCAACAGGGCGCAGGTCCAACATCTGCAAAGCGTTGCCCCCCCGGCCCGCAACTGTCAAGAACCGCCGCTTTTTGCAGAAGAATTTAGCGAAATTGACACAATATTCACCATTGCTGGGCGCTAACCATAGGGACAGATAACAAAGACCGCCCATGACCAAGAACCAAACGCCCTATGCAACCCTGCCGGCGCGCGCCTTTTGGCGCACGGCCAGCCCCCGCCACGACATTTATCAGCCGGCGACCCAGCTCAGCTCAGAGCTAAAGATCGCCACGGCCGGCAGCTGCTTTGCCCAGCATATTAGCGACATGTTGCGCGCCACGGGCCTAACCCTGCTTGACGCAGAGCCTGCCCCGGCCATGGTCTCACCCGCGCTGGCGCGGCGCTATGGCTACGGGCTATATGCGGCGCGCTACGGCAATATCTACTCGGCCCGTCAAATGCTGCAACTGCTGCAAGAGGCACAGACCGGCAAGCCCAATCCGCGCTACGTTTGGCCGCATAAAGACGGCTATGTTGATGCGTTGCGCCCGCGTATTGAGCCTGAACCAATGGCCAGTATTGACGAAGTATTGGCCCTGCGCGGACACCACCTAAGGCGCGTCGCAGAACTGCTTGGCAAAACCGATCTTATGATCCTGACCCTTGGCCTGACCGAAGTTTGGACAGACCGTGCAACCGGCCGGGCCTTTCCGATCTGTCCCGGTATTTGCGGCGGCGCGTTTTCGGATGATCTCTATGTGCTATTGACCCAGAGCCACAGCGAAATTCTGGCTGATCTAACAGAAATTCTGGCCCTGCTGCGCCAGTTTCAACCCAAGATGCAGCTGATGCTAACGCTCTCGCCGGTGCCACTTTCGGCTACCGCCAGCGCCGCGCATGTGTTGCTCGCCTCCGCCCGCGCAAAATCCGTGCTGCGCAGTGCAATCGGCGAATTTACCGAGCAAAACATTGGCACGAGCTATTTTCCGGCCTATGAGATCATCACCCAGCCCAGCTTTGGCGGCCCCTATTTTTGTGCCGATCACCGGCAGGTCAGTAAAGCGGGCATCGCACTTGTGCTCGATATTTTTGCACAGGCGCATGGGCTTACCCCCGCAACTGACGCCTCAATTCACCCAGTCAAGCCCAGCGAAGACGAGCTGATCTGCGACGAAATATTGCTCAACAGTTTCGCCAAACCGGCACCCGCCATATGACAATTCGGCTCTGCATTTTCGGCAATTCACATGTCGCCGCTTTGCGCGACGCTTGGCTGCGCCACCCAGAGCGTTGGCCCAATATCACGGCAGATTTTATTGGCGCGCACCGCAACGGGCTGCTGGAAACCCAGATTGACGGGCAGCGCCTCGCCCCCTTCACTGGCCAATCAGCAACCTATTTTGCCGCGATCAACAAGTGTAACACTGTTGATTTGCGCGCCTATGATGGCTTTGTCATCGCCGGCGCCTTGGTCTCAGCAGCCGTGACTTTGCAGCTCTACCGCGAGGCGCGTTGGCCGGAACTACCTTCTTTGGCCAAGACTGCGCTAAAAAAACGGTTGCTGATCTCAGACAATGCCGCCGCCGCGTTTTGCCAAGCCAAACTGGCGGCGCGGTTGGGGCCGCTATTTGCTACACATTTGCGCAGCGGTGGTGTCACAGCACCAATTTGGATCACCAGCCAGCCACGGCTCAGCGCCGCCTGTCGTGCCAGGGGATGTAGCCCCAGCAAAACGCTAAGCCGCGCCTTGCGCAGCGGCGATGGCCCGGCGCTTTCTGCTCTGTTTGACAGCGCCGCAGATGCCGCCTGCCAAGCTGCCGGAGCGCGGTTTTTAGCCCAGCCAGAACAAAGCCGCCAAAGCGCGCTGCTCACGCGGCCCTGCTTTATGAATGGCGCTATTCGGCTAACCGGGCTGGGCCGCGAAAAGCAGCCAAAACAAGACTTTATGCATGCCAATGCCACATACGGTGCGGCTGTGCTTGACCAGATTGCGGCGGCGGCTCTGCCCTAGCCAGTGTGATAAAGCGACGCAAAAAGCCGGGGGTCGAGGCTATCAGCGGCGAATGTTGGCCCCTCGGTCAAGATCGACACTGCATCATGGCTGTGCAGGCTTTCTTGGTGGCTGGCGATTATCCTAAAATCGCTGATCCGGGGGTCATTTTGGAACTGTTCACAAAACAGCCGGGCCGCATCTTCGACAAAGACCGGGTGGGCGGCGTTTAGCTCAGCAAAGGCCTGCTCATCTTCGCGTTTGACCATCACTTGGGTCTCGGTTGGCATGGCGGCACGGGCCAGCCCAATGAGATCTTCAAACCACATGCGCGGCGCGCCGGGCACCAACAGGACTGAGAGCCGGGCCACGGAGCGCTGCGAATGCGGGGTCGCCATTTGGCCGCGCACTTGGCGGGCATGCTCGCTCAGCTCAAGCGAGCAGGGGCAAGTTGAGGAATAAACATAGTCGAGATGCATGATTTTGCGGTTGGTGCCGTTTTGCTCGATCAGCTCCAAAGCGATGTCATAATATTGATAGCCTGTCAGGTCAGACCGCAGGCTACGCAACTGTTCCGGAAAGGAAAACCGCATTTGGATGCGGGCGTCAAAACTCTCAAGATCGGTCATGTAATCATCAAGCGCGCGCTTAATGACACCAAAGGAAAACGTCTTTTCGGCATGGCGGTAAAAGCTGCGCATAATGCGCGACATGTTGATGCCCTTCTTGCCCGCATCAAGGCTAACAGTGCCAGTCACCGAGGTTTCAAGCGACAAAATACCGCCCGTACGGGTTTCAAACCGGATCGGCAGGCGGAAGTTTGATATGCCCACATGTTCAATCGGCAAGGCCGCACCCTTGATCAGGCTGGCCGGGCCGTTTTGCAGGTCTGGCATAGTGGCGCGGTAATCTGGGCTGGCCTCAAACTCTTCTGGATAAGCCCGCGCGAGCGCCGGATAGTTGGACACTTCTTGGCCGGGCACCAGCCGCGCAATCGCCGGGTCGAGGGAGGCCACTTCCAATGGCGTTGCGGCTTTGGCCCAACGGCGCAGCAAAGCCAGAGCGGCTTTAGCCTCGTCACGCTCGGGTGCTGGC
>NVRR01000188.1 GCA_002732675.1 Sneathiella sp.
CGGCACTTGTCGCACCGGTGAAGATTGGCGATGGCGCCATTGTCGGTGCGGGCAGCGTCATATCGAATGACGTGGAAGCAGATGCCCTTGCCATTGAACGCAATGAACAGACCCATAAAAAAGGCTGGGCGGCAACGTTCCGCTCCCTTAAGAAAAAAATCACCAAATAGCGCTATTGTACCGTTTTTAAAGGATAAGGCAGAAATATGTGTGGGATTATTGGTGTCCTTGGCAAGCAGGATGTGGTGCCGTCACTTATCGGTGGCTTGAAACGTCTTGAATATCGCGGATATGACAGCGCCGGAATTGCGACCCTGACGAAAGGCGGCATTGACCGCCGCCGCGCTGAAGGCAAGCTCAAAAATCTCGAAGCCGTGCTGCAAAACAATGCTCTGGAAGGGCTTGCGGGCATTGGCCATACCCGTTGGGCGACCCACGGGGTCCCGAACGAAGTCAACGCCCATCCGCATATGACCGCGCAAATCGCGCTCGTGCATAACGGCATTATCGAAAATTACCGCGAGCTTGCTGAAGAACTGACCGCAAAAGGCTATGTCTTTGAATCCGAGACAGACACGGAAATCGCGGCTCAATTGATCACCAGTTATCTTGATGACGGCAAGTCCCCGCAAGAGGCCATGGCCGCCGCATTGAAGCGTTTCCACGGTGCCTTTTCTCTCGCGGTGATCTTTAAAAACGAAGATAATCTGATGATCGGCGCACGCCGCGGGGCACCGCTTGCGGTGGGTTGGGGCAAGGGCGAGATGTTCTTGGGCTCCGATGCGCTTGCTCTGGCGCCGCTCACCACCAAAATTTCCTATCTGGAGGAAGATGACTGGGCTGTCCTCACCCGTGACGGCGCGACATTCTTCGATAAGGATGGCAAACAGGTCACGCGCGAGATCAAGGAAACCCGGCTTTCCGGCGCCATGATCGGCAAGGGCAATCACCGACATTTCATGATGAAGGAAATTGCCGAGCAGCCCGCGGTGATTGGCGAAACCCTTCGTAGTTTCTTTAACCCCAAAAGCCGCACCATCACGTTACCTGATTTACCTTTTGACTGGAATGATCTCCCCAAGGTGACGATTGTTGCCTGCGGCACCTCCTTTTATGCGGCGATGATCGCCAAATACTGGTTTGAAACGGTGGCGGATATGGCGGTCGAGGTCGATATTGCCTCGGAATTTCGCTATCGGCAAATGCCGCTCAAAAAAGGCGGGTTGGCGCTCTTTATCTCGCAGTCGGGGGAGACGGCGGATACCCTGGCGGCGCTTCGATATGCCAAAGAAAAAGGCCAGCATATTGCCACCATCGTCAATGTCGAGGAAAGCTCCATGGGGCGCGAGTCAGATTTCGTCTTCCAGACGTTGGCAGGCCCGGAAATCGGCGTTGCCTCGACCAAAGCCTTCACTTGCCAGCTCGCGACCCTTGCCTGCATCGCCATTGATGCGGGGGTGAAGCGCGGTGTGATTGACCACGAGGAAGAGGCGCGCCTGTGCGCGGCAATTTCGGAGGTGCCAGCGCGGGCCGCTGAAATTCTCGAAAGTGATGACAATATCAAGCACCTTGCCACCCAGATTTTCGAAGCGCGAGATGTGCTCTATATCGGTCGTGGCACTGGCTATCCCATTGCCCTCGAAGGCGCATTAAAGCTGAAGGAAATCTCCTATATCCACGCAGAGGGTTATGCGGCGGGGGAGCTGAAACATGGTCCCATCGCGCTTATTGACGAGACAGTACCGGTGATTGTTGTCGCACCGACGGATTCTTATTTCGAGAAGACTGCCTCCAACATGCAGGAAGTTATGGCCCGCGACGCCCGAGTGATTTTTATGTCGGACGCAGAAGGGATCAAACAGCTCGGCGACCATGCCGTCGGCTCCATCGAACTCCCCACCGTCGATCCGTTTGTTGCCCCCATTTTGTACGCCATCCCCATCCAGCTGCTGGCCTATCACGTGGCGGTCTTGAAAGGCACAGATGTGGATCAGCCCCGAAATCTCGCAAAATCGGTGACGGTGGAGTAGGGCAACGCTACTCCCCGCATTCTGGCGGGGCGTTGGATTTTTGGCAGACGATATATTCGATAAAGCGATCTAGGACGCTATCCGTCAGGGTTTGCTTAACTTCCGTCGGGGCCAGGAAAAGGGCTATGAGGAAGAGGGCGGCGCCAATTATGGCTGTGGCAATCCAGGCGCGGACGCCGATCATCAGCCAAGTGACAAAACGCCGTGGCCAGCCGTGCTTCTGTCCTGCGAGACCGTTCAGGTCACGGATGGCTTGCCCAATTTCCGTGTGCTTTTTGGCAAAGGTCTTTTCCGCTTCGACCAGGGTTGCCTGCTCAATGCCCTCAACAAATTTTTTGAGCGCCGTATTTCCGTTTACCTTGAAATTTTCCTGCGCGCGGTTATCCGTCGCAATATTTTTCTGATAGTCGCGCAGCTTTTCGGAAATTTTGTCATCAGTATCGCCGCTGGTCTTCAGCTTATCGGCAAATTCCCGTTTCTGCGATTTATAATTGAGATAGGCAAATTGCCCGGCGATGTCCGTATCATTTTGTACAAGGCTATCGTAAATTCATGCCATCCGGATATTGCGCCCCCACGCAGCCAAGCAGATTTAAGAAGAAGATCAGCTTTTCTTCTTCGCCGATTTTTGCAGCGTCTCGTCGACTTTTGCAGTCGGCGGCCAGCCCTCAATCCCCTTCACAGGGACATGCGGCATGCCTTCAAAAAGATTCCACCGGCTGAATTTCTTTAAAAGCGATTGGCGCTGTCTTGGTGTTAATTCTGCGTGAGCGGTTTTTGACATGATCTCCTCGCGATCAAATACGACCTGATGATAGATACATTAAGTTATCAATTATGTATATAAAAAGTAATAATGCCTGAAAAATCAATATATTCTGGTATGTATCTTACTTACTCCGTTACGACCTTAACATATGGGTCTGCTTTTGCGAAAATCAACTGAAGCTGCCTCAGGATAACAATCATACACCTATTCCGCCGCTTGGCGTTGCTGGCTTTGGAGTTGGCGGCGGGTGTCGCCGATGTAATCGCGGGTTATGGGCGCGCCGTCCATCTGTTTTGAGATCTGGATCTGGAAGACGACGAGGCTGCCGACACGAAAGGCGGCTTCGACGGATGTCAGATAAAACTCCCACATCCGGCAAAATCTCTCGTCATAGATTTCGGTGGCTTTCTCCCGATTTGCATTAAAATTTTCCCGCCAGATCCGCAAGGTCTCGGCGTAATGCACCCGCAGTATTTCGATATCATCAATATAGAGACCAGCCTTTTCAATCGCCGCTGCGACTTGCGATAACGATGGAATGTAGCTGCCGGGGAAAATATACTTCTGGATCCACGGGTTTATGGGGGAGGGCGTGTTTGCGGCACCGATGGTATGGATCAAGGCAATCCCGTCTTCGGCCAATGTGGTGCGGATCTTGTCAAAAAATGCCTTATAATGCGGCGCACCGACATGTTCGAACATGCCCACAGAGACGATCCGGTCATAGGTCTCGCTCACATCGCGGTAATCGGTCAGGCTATAATCGACATTACCGTCTAGACCGGCTTGTCGCGCGCGCTCCCTAGCGTAGGTCAACTGGTTCGTGGAAAGGGTAATCCCGCTGACGTGGCTATTGGTATTTTCGGCAATGAACTGCGCCAGTCCGCCCCAACCGCACCCGATATCCAGCACCTTCTGGCCAGGTTCGAGGGCAAGCTTGGCCGTGATATGGGACATTTTTTGTAGCTGCGCCTGTTCAAGGCTGTCGTTTGGCCTCTCGAAATAGGCGCAGGAATATTGCCGGTTGCTGTCGAGGAAAAGCTCATATAGCTCGTCAGACAAATCGTAATGATGTGCGACATTATTCAGCGACCGGCTACGGGGATTATATTTGGTGAGATACCAGACGATTTTTTGCACCAAATCGCTAAAAGCAGAGAAAGGATGATGGCTTCTCCAGTCGAAATTGGTCACAAACAGCGTGAGGAGATCATAAATATCTCCCTCCTCGACCGTCATCTCGCCTTCCATGAAGAGCTCACCAAGCCGCAATTTCGGATAAAACGCTAGCTTCCGGGCCGTTTTTTTGTCATGGAACCGCATGGTGGATGTGCGGCCGGGGGCGCCAGAAAATACATATTCGCGGCCATTGTAGTCAATAACCGTCAAAGTTCCCGTTTTAATGAGCCGCTTCAGCATCTGAGATAAAAGAAACATTTTCAATCCCATCCTTGATCTGACCGTCATCGATGACAGACTGTCGACATGTTTTGTGAGGGCTTACGCGAAAACAATGTCATTTAATGGTTTTCTAATATAGAAACCTTGACCCGCGTAAATCAAGATTAAAATTGTGCAACACGGAAGGGTTATAGCTTTCTAAAACGCCCTTATATCCGGCGATCCGTCCCCAACGTTGCTTGTGGACGAGATCATCGTCCGCCAATATCAAACGTTATATCTGCGCGTACTGTGAAGATGAAAAGTCAGGTAAGGGTGGAAATAGCACCGATAATGAACGCAATTTGACCATTATCACCTGCGATGGGGCAGTCAACAGATTCAAATTGCAGGTGGCTTTTGCCGAGCAATGCCAGGGTCCCGTAGCAGCGCTTGCAGGTACCTTCTTCTCTCAATAAATCAAGATAGCTCGCTAATAGCCTGTTTTCTAAAAGAGAGTCTTTGATCGTTATCTCATGGCCACGTTTCGAGATGCCGACAGCCTCAACGACATGTTCGCCGTTCAAACGATAGAGATATTTCCCCGGCTCCAGATATTGAATAACATAAAGATGCGGGGAAATGTCCCAATGATTGGCGATATCAAAATCGGCATACCGAGGTAGCGTCGGCGCATATGTCCGCCACCAGTCATAAAGCGAACGGACGGGTTCCGTTTTGAAATCTTCTCCGCACTCAACACTTACGCGGGCGATTTTCTGGAAATTATCGGACCGCCGTGCATGTTCAAAAATGGTCATGCTTATACTTGATCGTCTTTAGTATTGTGATCGGCGACGGCTGCCTGATGGCCGGTCAGGCTCTGTGCTTCAATAAACACCCGGCGTACGTCCGTAAAATTCTGCTTGATGGACTTTTCAAAGCTGCTGATCGCCTCCTCGACCTCGGACGCCGAGAGGTTATCGGCAAAATCAAGGCTGATATTGACCAGGATATCGTTCGGCCCCAGATGCATGGTCAGCAGTTCATTGACCGAAATAATACGCGGATCTTCTTCGACAATTCGCTGGATATCAGCAACGACATCATCGCCTGCCGCCTCTCCGATCAGCAGGCCTTTGCATTCAAAGGCGAGGAAAACCGCAACAAATCCGAGAATAACGGCGATCACAACGGAGGCGATACCGTCCAGCTCGGGAATATCCAAAAGCTGCGCAAGCAGGATCCCGACAAAGGCGGTAACCAGACCCAGCATCGCCGCTGCATCTTCTAACAATACGGTGAAGATAGTTGGATCCTTGCTTTTCCGGATGGAACGCCAGAGATTATTCTTGCCGCGGGTTAGTTGAAACTCGCGATATGCGACGAGCAAGGCCCAGCCTTCAAACAGCAAGGCCAGCCCCAGCACCACATAGTTCCAGGTTGGATCGACGACCGGTTCCGGATGCTGAATATGAGTGATGCCCTCGTACAGCGAGATACCGGAGCCGAGCGCAAAAATCAGGATGGCGACAACAAACGCCCAGAAATAAAGCTCCATGCCGTAGCCAAACGGGTGTTTTTTATCGGCTTTTTTGCTGGCACGCTTGAGCCCGTGCAGCATCAGCACCTGGTTTCCTGTATCGACCAGCGAATGCACCCCTTCGCTCAGCATAGCGGAGCTACCGGTGAAGGCGGCGGCGGTGAATTTGGAGACGGCAATCAGCGAGTTGCCAAGAAGCGCCGCATAAATAACTTTCTTCGATCCACTGGCCACGTCAATCCCCTGAAAAGCAGTACCAAAATAACGACATAGAGCGTGTAATTTGCGTTGCCGGAAGACTACGGGGCATTGCGCCGCAATTCAATTGCCTTTTTTCTGGCTGCCCTTAAATAAGAATGCAGGGGCCATCGCAGATGGGGCATTGAACATGAGCGGAAACTGGCATAAGCTCCGGCCTCACTTTTAGGCCTCATTCAAGGATATAAACATGCTAGATAAAAACACTAATCCTCTGAACCTGAAGGATCCGGACCTGTTGCGTAATCAGGGCCTGATCGGTGGCACGTGGTGCGATGCCGACGATGGCGGCACTCTGGAGGTAAATAATCCGGCGACCGGGGAAATTATCGGCACCACCCCGTTGATGGGCGCCGCAGAGACCCGCCGGGCGATTGAGGCCGCAAAGGCTGCGATGCCAGCCTGGGCTGGAAAGACCGCCAAGGAGCGCGCGAATATCTTGCGCAAATGGAATGATCTGCTGCTGGAAAATACCGATGATCTGGCAAAAATCATGACGGTCGAAATGGGCAAGCCGCTGGCCGAGGCCAAAGGC
>NVRR01000189.1 GCA_002732675.1 Sneathiella sp.
GCCACATTCCCCTGCAAAACAACGCCGAGATTGGCTCCGTTCAACAAACCAAGGGTCTGTTTCTTCACTGCCTTGGGAGGCGACGGTTTCTTCTTCGGGAGTATCTTGACCTGCGGTTGAGCAGCGATCTTTGCTGTGGTGACAGGCGGAGCGGGTTTGGCCGGAGCTGGAACCGCCGCGGCAATATCGGCAGGCGTCTGCGGGCGCGGCTCAAATACTTCGAGCGTCTGGATGACGGCCCATCCAGCTAGCGCCAGAACGGACATAATACCCAATACAGGTTTCCGGGACCAACTATGACCGCGAAACAAAGCCGCAATCATTGTCCCGGCGACAAGTGAAATGATCGCACAGACGCCCAGAGCAAGCGTGTCCTGGCCATCGGATCCACTAAAGACGGCGGAATACTTAAAAAGAAGCTGTAGCAACAGCGCAAAAACAAGCGCAGATAGCAGAACAACCAGTAGAATTCGAAAAGTATTTCTGAGCATTCCGCAATTCCCCCGAATTGAAACAGAATTGCCTGACCATAGGCCTCGCTATTATATAAGAGTAATTAACTGTAGAGAAAATAACAACCTGAAATCTATTTGTTGTATTATTGTTCTCTCCTTCTCTAACGGTAATCCTCCCTGTTTTTATGACGAGTGGAGGAGCTCCCATAGCCATACAAGTATCCACCGTCCCAATAGGGTTCAGTCCCGACACTGCCTAATAGTAAAACCGGGGTCTGCGGGTAAAATGCAGGGGCCGTTTCTTTGGCGCCCCGGCCGAATTGATGCACGTCAAAGCTTCAATCACATTGTCACCAAGTTGGTAATCCGATTTGTCAATATTAACTAAATAGTTTATTAAGTTTTTAGACGTATTATTTCCTATTATTGGCGTTTCTATATTGTGAGACGATAGGATTTTTATGTTAGTTGTAGAAAAACCATCGGCATTTCAGGAAAGACGGTCATCCGTCTGGAATTTCCATGAATGGCTGCATAAACTCTCTTTCTCGCATTTCCCCTCATGCGCAGAATGCTGCTTTTCGGCGCCAGCTTTTAGGCGGGCCTATTTCTCTTTTTCATAAAAAACCTGGATAGAAGCAACTGATCTCAGCGATATGACAAATATACAAATACAGCCCAGGCTTACGTCAGTTTGCGAAATTTTCTGCGCACGCGTTCAGCAGTTCGCAGACAATGTCGCAATCCGCACAGCGACACAAATCCTGACGTATCAGGAGTTGGACGAACGATCCACAAGCTTGGCGAACTTACTCCTGAGCGAAGGGGTCAAGGAAGGCGACCTGGTTGGCATCTCGACGGAGCGCCATATCCAGCTACCAGTGGCCCTATTGGCAATTTTAAAAATCGGCGCCGCGTATGTCCCGATCGAGGACAGTTTTCCCGACAGCCGCATCGCCTTCATGCTGCGGGACACAAATATCAAACTGTATCTCGGCAATCAAGATGGAATACGGGATCACGGTGTCAAGGTCATCCCGTACACGGAATTTCCGCAAGACAACACGGCAGCTTTGGCCTGTCCCGCAACCGCCGAAAGCCCTGCATATATCATGTATACATCGGGCTCTACCGGCAACCCGAAAGGGGTGCTGATCCCGCATCGGAGCATTATACGGCTCGTTATCGATGCCAATTACATTGATCTCGGACCGGGGGAGAGAATTCTCCTGAATTCTTCCGTGGCTTTCGATGCGTCAACGCTGGAAATTTGGGGCGCGCTTCTGAACGGCGGCGAACTTGCCATCCCGGATGAAGCTGATCAATCCCTACGCGCTCTTGGTCGGGCTATCACCGATTTTGAGATTACGACCTTGTGGCTGACGGCTGGTCTTTTCCATGCAATGGTCGATGAGCGACCTGGGGACTTTGCCTCGCTAAAGCAGTTGCTGACGGGTGGCGACGTGGTATCACCTGTGCAGGCCGGAAAATTATTAGAACTTTGCCCAGATCTGAAGCTAATCAACGGATATGGACCGACCGAGAATACGACGTTTACTTGCTGTCATCATATTACCCTTGCCGACGTTAAATCCGGTGGCTCTCTACCCATCGGACAAGCCATCAGCGGAACAGAAATCCATATACTTGATGAAAATCATCAGCCTGTCGAAAGCGGCGAAAAAGGCGAGCTTTGCTGTGGCGGAAAAGGCCTGGCCCTTGGTTATTGGAACAATCCTGAATTGACGGCTGAGAAATTTATTGATGCCCCTTGGGATAGCGCGCTCAAGCTTTACCGAACCGGCGATATGGTCAGCATGTCGGCCGATGGTGTCGTATCTTTCGATGGCCGTATTGACCAACAGGTCAAAATCCGTGGTTTCCGCGTTGAACTTGGAGAAATCGAGGCGGCGCTGGAAACCCATCCGCTTATTCGTCAGGCCATTGTCCTGGCAACCGCCATGAGCGATCATACGGACAAAGTATTAAGCGCCTATTTTATTGCTGAAGAAGAGGGTCTCGACGCGCCTACGCTCCGCCCTTTTCTCGCCGATCTACTTCCGCCATATGCTATCCCAATTTTCTATCATCAGAGGGAGGCTATCCCGCTGACGCCAAACGGCAAGACGGACCGGAAAAAGCTTATAGCGGAAGGCGCTGTAAAACCTTCGGCGAAGGCTCCAAGAAAAGCAAAGAAAGCAAGTGGCAAGCTATCAGACCAAATTGCAGAGGTATTTTCAGAGGTTCTTGGACTCCCCAATGTCGATCTCAGAACCAACTTTTTTGATCTTGGGGCCAGCTCTTTGCACATCGCCCGCGTCCATGAGAAGCTGAGGTCAAAATTATCGCTACGTTTTTCAATCACTGATTTCTTTGAATATACAACCGTTGGTGAGTTATCCGACCATCTGGAAAAGCCGACACCTGATCGGGCTACGGTCGTTCAGGAGAAGCCCCAGCGCAAACCAGAAAGCGACGATGATTACATCGCTATCATCGGCATGGCCGGGAAATTTCCTGGCGCGCCAGACGTCGATACCTTCTGGAACAATCTGCTGGAAGGGAAAGAGACAATCTCCCATTTCACAGCAGAGGAGCTGGATTTTGAGAATAAACAGGGCACAGCCGCCCATGAAGATGACCAATTTGTTCGCGCCCGCGGTATAATTGACAAATCAGACCATTTTGATGCACATCATTTCGGTATTCCCCCTAAAGAAGCCGAACAGATGGACCCTCAGCACCGCATCCTGTTGGAATGTGCTCAGGTCGCGCTTGAAAATGCCGGATATGACCCAGATCGTTTTCCGGGCAAAATCGGCGTATTTTCGGGCTCCAGCCAAAACTCCTACTTGCTCTATAACCTTTGCTATGATCGTAATTTTACGCAGCAGCTCGCCACTGGATATCCGGTCACGAATTTTCCGGTCCTGTTCGGGAATGACAAGGATTTCCTGCCAACCCGTATTGCCTATAAGCTGAACCTTAAGGGACCCGCAATCTCTGTAAATTGCGCCTGCTCCACGTCTCTCGTGGCCGTTGCGCAAGCGGTCGTGAGCCTTCGGTCAGGGCAGTGTGATATGGCGCTGGCGGGCGGTGTCTCCCTCTCTTTTCCGCAAAAACGGGATTACCTTTATACACAAGACGGCATGGCATCCTCCGACGGACATTGCCGGACGTTTGATGCCGAAGCCAGCGGAACCGTATTTGGCGAAGGTGCTGGATTGGTCGCCCTTCGCCGGTTAAATGACGCGGTTGAGAGCGGTGACAATATCATTGCCATTATCCGGGGCTTCGCCATTAATAATGATGGCGCGGCTAAAGCTGGCTTTGCGGCGCCGAGCGTCAAAGGTCAAATCGACGTGATTGCCGAAGCCCAGAAAGCATCGGGGACACCCGCACGCAGCATCGGATATGTGGAGGCCCATGGCACCGGCACACCGCTTGGAGACCCTATTGAGGTCACGGCCCTAACCGCCGCCTTCGCGCAGAGCACTTCGGACAAACAGTTTTGTGCCCTTGGTACCGGGAAAACCAATGTGGGTCATCTGGACATTGCCGCTGGCGTAACGGGACTTATCAAAACCGCTCTTACAGTGAAGCATGGTGAAATTCCGCCGCTTCTGCATTACACGAAGCCCAATCCTAATATTAATTTTGAGAAAAGTGCATTTTTCCCGGTTGAGAAACGGCAGAAATGGACATCGGAGGAGGGAACACCGCGTCGTGCGGGGGTCAGCGCCTTCGGCGTCGGCGGCACCAATATTCATATGATATTGGAAGAGCCCCCTGTACTCCCTGCAAAACCGGAAACTGATAACGCCGAAAAACTTTTGGTACTTCCTCTATCCGGCTCGGCCGCGGCGGCGGTCACGGAGGGAGTCGAAAAGCTAGGCGCCTTCGCGGGTAAAAATCCAGATATCGCGTTAAGCGATATTGCCTGTGAATTACAATATGCGCGGCGTGAATATGCCATGCGGACCGTGGTGGTCGCCGAGACAACAAAGGCGCTCGCAGACGCCTGCAGCACTCATAATTCTAAACCCGCCACCGCGAAAAATTACAACAAGATCGCTTTGCTTTTCCCAGGGCAAGGGTCCCAGCATATCGGCATGGCCCGCGAATTGTTCAATGGCGAGCCTGTGTTTCACGACGCGCTGACGGAATGCGCTAAAATACTAGAGCCTCACATTGGCTGCAATTTATTAGATGTCCTCTATCCTTCTCCGAAACGGGTGACAGAAATGGAGGAGCGCCTTCGCAACACGCGACTGGCTCAGCCCGCTATCTTCTCCATCGGCTACGCACTGGCGAAGCAATGGTCCCATTGGGGCATCGAGCCCGAATGCATGGTCGGCCATAGTATCGGTGAATTTGCTGCCGCCTGTGTCGCTGGCGTGTTCTCTCTTGAAGACGGATTGAAGCTCATCGCTCTTCGTGGTCAACTGATGGCAGACTTGCCCGAAGGCGTAATGATTTCGGTGCGGGCGTCGGAAGAAGAACTCAAGCCATTCCTGGGCCAAGGCCTGGATCTTGCCGCTATAAACGGTGCGAAGGCCTGTGTCTTGTCGGGCCCATTTGACGCCGCAGATAAGGTCCAGCCTAAATTGGAAGAGGCCGGATTTATCGTTAAACGGCTGCAGACTTCTCATGCCTTCCACTCCAGAATGATGGATCCTATCGTCGAGGAGTTTGCCCAGACCGTTGCCAAGATTGAGTTGTCCGTCCCGACGATCCCAATTCTGTCAACCGTGACAACCAAATGGCTCACCAACGAGGAAGCCATTAACCCGTCCTATTGGGCGTCGCATTTGCGGCAGACGGTCCGCTTTTATGACACGATCAAGCAATTCTGGGAGTCCCCAGAACATATCCTGATCGAAGCCGGGCCGGGTCAGACATTGACGGCCCTTGCCGGTCAAAACCCGAAACGAAAATCTGCTCAGCCGGTATTGGCTTCCCTTCCACACCCGACCGACACGATGTCATCGCATGTCAGCTTATTGACAGCATTTGGCGGATTGTGGAGCCATGGATACGCTGTTGATTGGAGCAAGATTGCGCCGAAGCCCGCGACGCGCCAGCATGTCGTTCTCCCCTCCTACTCATTCCAGCGCAAGCGATTCTGGGTTGAACCTGTTGTGGTATCTGGCGCTCATCCAGAAATTGTAGCGCCGCCGCAGGGCAAATCCGATAGCATTGATATCGAACCTGCCTCTGCTCGCGGGACTGAAGCCGCGTTTAAACATCTGCTTTACGAACTCTCTGGCCTGGAAGTCGAGGAATTAGACGGGTCAGCCTCCTTCTTGGAGCTTGGGTTTGATTCGTTGCTGCTGACGCAAGTCGGAAAGGAAATTCGCGATACTTTCGGGGTAACCGTCTCGCTTCGTCAGCTTATTGATGGATTTGACACGCTTGATGAGTTGATCGCCCATCTTGATGCAACGGCGTCACCTAGCAAAATCTCACCGCTCTCTGGCGACGATACGGATGGGTCGATAAAACAGACTGTAGAAGGTATTGAACTTCCCCAAGTCTCCGCACCGATGACATCCATCACTCGGGAGAACCGCGAGACAGATCTTACCGCTGCACAGCTTGAATTCATCGATAACCTCGTTGTTCGGTATAATAAGAAAACACCGAAATCCAAGCAGTTAACGGCCGAGTATCGACAATTCCATGCAGACCCCCGCACGGCGTCCGGTTTCAATCGCCTCTGGAAGGACATGGTCTATCAGATCATTACCGTAAAATCCAAAGGCTCTCGCCTGCTGGATATTGACGGCAACGAATATATCGACATTCTAAATGGTTTTGGCCCTGGATTCCTTGGTCATTCACCCGACATCGTGGTGGAGGCTGTCTCCAATCAATTGGAAACCGGATTTGAAGTAGGTCCGCAAAGCCTGGTCGCCATGGAGGCCGCCAAACTTTTCTGTGACGTTACAGGCAATGACCGGACAAGCTTCGTCTGCACAGGGTCCGAGGCCGTCCAGGCGGCCATGCGCCTCGCCCGGACCGTCACTGGGCGCGACAAAA
>NVRR01000190.1 GCA_002732675.1 Sneathiella sp.
GGATAAAGCTTTCCTTAATCTCGTCATCATCGAGGAAAATGTGAGGCGTTATTTCTATCATCGTTTTCTTGTACGATTAAGGTCGCTTCAGATCCAGGGGCATTTTTTTACCCAGCATGTTATGGGTACGTACTCAGGTTGACAGGGAAATCTTCCCGGATTTCCAAACATGCGTCATTTTTTTCGAATTTGGTGCTTCCAACGTCGAATTAGGTTCTACAATGGACTTTCATCCAATGTAGAACCTGATTTATGAGTTCGTCTTATTCGTTACTCCAGCCGCTAACAGACTTGACTTCCAAAAAGTCCTCCAGTCCCCATACGCCGCCCTCGCGACCGTTGCCGGAGTGCTTGTATCCACCAAACGGCGCGCCTGCACCGCGGGCATTACCATTCATTTCCACCATGCCGGAGCGGAGACGACGGGCCATCCGATTGGCTTTGGCACCGTCTTGTGTCTGGACATAATTTGTCAGGCCATAGACGGTATCGTTGGCGATCCGCACGGCTTCTTCTTCGGTGTCGAACGGAATGATGGACAGCACTGGACCAAAGATTTCTTCGCGGGCGATGGTCATCTCATTGGTCACGTCGGCAAAAACGGTTGGGCGGACGAAATACCCCTTTTCCATACCTTCAGGGCGGTCAGGACCACCGGCGACAAGCCGTGCGCCTTCTTCGATGCCTTTTTTGATGAGCGCCTGAATTTTATTAAACTGCAATTCAGAAACAACCGGCCCAATGTGCCGTCCTTCTTCTGAGGCAGCTCCTACGGCGGCGCCTGTTGCTGCTGCGGCGGCGGTCTCAACAGCCTGATCATAAATCGGCCGTTCCACTAACATGCGGGTCGGCGCGTTACAGGATTGCCCCGTGTTGTTGAGGCATTGCATTACGCCGCGTTTTACAGCCTTTTCATCTGCATCAGCAAACACGACATTTGCGCCTTTTCCGCCAAGTTCAAGGGATACGCGTTTTACAGTATCTGCGGCGTTCTTGGAAATTGCGGTGCCAGCGCGGGTGGAGCCGGTGAAGGAGATCATATCTACATCCGGGTGGCCAGATAGCTGTGTGCCGACGCCGACGCCGTCACCATTGACTAAATTAAAGACACCTGGCGGGAAGCCAGCCTCATCCATAAATTCAGCAAATAACAGGGAAGAGAGAGGGGCAATTTCGGACGGCTTCAGGACAACGGTGCAGCCCACGGCTATGGCCGGTATTACTTTTAGTGTCACCTGGTTCATCGGCCAGTTCCATGGAGTGATCAATCCGCAGACGCCAATTGGCTCGTATAAAATACGGTCATTGGGGGCGTGGCTACCCAAGGGCCTGTCAAACTCGAATTTCTTGAAGGCACGGATAAAATTGCGGATGTGAAACGCACCAGAACCGGATTGCGCGGTCTTTGCCATGGATATCGGCGCACCCATTTCCAGCGAGATTGCCTCGCCCATTTCAGCAGATCGGGCCTCATAAATATCGGCGAGTTTTTCGATCAGCGCCAGGCGTTCCTCTTTCGGTGTCTGACTCCAGCTGTCAAATGCCGCGCGAGCAGCCGCCACAGCCGCATCGGTATCGGATTGATCTCCGAGAGAAATGACCGCACAGGTCTCCTCTGTCGATGGGTCAATTACATCCAGATCGTTCGCAATCGCCGGGGACACCCACTGTCCATTGATATAAAATTCACGCTTCTCTAACATCGCATTACTCCTGTTCTTCTAATTCAAGCAGGTTATTTGGAATTCGTTGATACTGACGTAAGCCCGTTTTGTGGCAAGGTCAACTATGCAACTGGAATTTTGCTGCCCGCGACCACGAGATTCCTCAAGGCCAAGCAAGATGCTCATCCAATAAGGGCGTATACGGCAAGTCCGACAACGATCAACATCGCCCCGGCCATTAACAGATTTACGCGAAACTGGATGTTTGGCGGGAGCTCCATTCGCTTGACCATAACGCCTGCCGCCAACCATAGCAGGTGAATTGGAATCCAGGTGGCGTTGATAATGGCGAATTTAAGCAGCGTTTCATCTAGCAAGGACTCACCGAGAAAGGCAAAGCCGGTAAAAAAAGTTGTATTTACCGCATAGGCTTTGGGATTGATGAGCTGGAGAGCGATGCCCGAAAAGAACCCCGGCTGACTATCAGTTTCTATGAACGCTATTTTTGCGCCAGCAGATGCAATGCGAAACGCAAGATACAGCAGATAGATTGCTGACATAAGCAGAAGGACAGTCCTGATAAACGGGACGGCAAAGATGATAGCAGCAAGACCGGAAACAACGGCAAGCGCAACAAAATTTGTCCCGACGAAAAGTCCCAATACATACTGCAGGCCTGCCCGCCGGCCAAATGCGGCACCCACACCTGCCGTCGACAATACGCCGGGCCCTGGCGTTATCAGCAACAGAAATACAGCAAAAGAAAATGTCAGCAAATCGAAGCCCTTCTCAGCGGGTACGTCGTCGACATTGCCCGGAATTACCTGCCATCAAGGATAACATATCTTTTGCGCGCCGTTAGCACCGCATTCTTGGTTCTGATGTTATTTAATCGGAAGCCCGCCGCGCTTTGTCGCCATTTCCGTAAATTTTTTAAGAGCCCCGGCCATCATCTTGAATACCTTGTCACGATCTGAGATGCCATATCTTTTCGCCAGCCATGTGGGCTCTGTATAAGCAATTTTCACGACGCCATCGCTTTCCTGCCAGGCAACTACCTTCAAGGGCAAGTCCAGTCCAATTGCGGGATTGGACGCCATCAAGGGTGTGCCGATTTTTGGGGACCCGAAAAAAATGACGGATGTTGGCGGCAATGTGAGCCCCATGCGCTGCGCGCCTTTCGCATGATTGATACGGGCAAACACCTTGATACCGTTTCTTTCAAGCGCGATGCCGAGCCGATCAAGGGTCTTGGTTACACCGAAGTCACTTCGCTTGATAATCAGGCCATCATTTTCAGCGCTTGCCGGTCCGGCAACCATATTTCCGAATAGAAGGGCAGAGGTCACGACCATGATGCTTAAAATTACTCGGTACAAAATTTTTCTCCTCGTGTTCAAGTGGACTTAGGGATAAATGCAGCTTTATAAACTCCATCCTATCCCTCTCTGCTTCGCCTAGTAAATGCCGGATGGCTGTCTACACGTAACTGTTACACGGGCAAGAGTTTCCAGCAGAATTATTTTTTGTCTAAACCGTGATTATTTTAGTGAAAGCGTCACAGGCCTTGGCGACCCCGGAGGGTGGGATTGCTCGAACACAAAGGACATTGATCATGCGGTTGTCGCGGCATACCCCTTAAGCCATAGTATTTTGGGCGACAGTAGAGAAAAGGAAAAAATAAAATGCTTGGAGTAATTGCCGCGGTTCCCACGCCCGTTGATCAAGATGGATTGCCGCTAAAAGATCCCTTTATCGCCCATTGTAAATGGGCCTTGGAAAATGGGTGTGATGGCCTGAATATTCTCGGCTCCACCGGGGAAGCAAATTCCTTTGGCACCGCGACACGAAAACTGGTGATGGAGTGGGCCTCTCAGAATCTTGATCGTGCAAAGCTTATGGTCGGAACTGGCACACCGTCATTGAGTGAAACTTTGGCGCTCACATCCTATGCTGACGATCTGGGCTATCGTGTCGCTCTGGTCCTGCCGCCCTACTATTACAAGCCGCTTTCCGAGGACGGACTCTTTAGCTGGTATGCGAGCCTGCATCAGGGACTGGGAGATCGTCAGATTGCGGTGTATTTTTATAACTTTCCGCAAATGACGGGTTTGACCATTCCGATATCAGTCATCGAAAGGCTACATAGTGAGTGGCCGGATCGCTTTCGCGGCATAAAAGATTCATCCGGGGACTTGGATTATTGTCGGCAATTAGCATCAACATTGCCGGACTTGGCCGTCTTCCCAAGCTCGGAAGTCTCCTTGGGCGAGGCGGCCCAATCTGGATTCGCAGGATGTATTTCCGCGACGGTAAATCAAACGGCTCCCCTTTGCGCGGAAGTTTGGTCGGGTAATGAGGTTGGAGGAGAGGACTTATTAGAAGAAATAAGTGAGATCCGAGCCGCCATTTCCTCAACATCCCTTATTCCTGCAATCAAATATCTCGTCGGGCAGCGTACGGGCGAAGCTTTGTGGGAGCAGCTTGTTCCCCCGTTTTGCGAGCTAACGGAACAGCACAAAAATACGTTGGCACCTATTGTCAGGAAACTCGCGACCATCTGACATTCAAATTTATACATTAAGAGAGGATCACCATGGCGAACTTTGACAACCTGTTTGGCGGCTAATGGGAGTCCTCGGGTGTTATAAATATGGTCTGGTTCTAACAATAACTGCCGCATTTTTTTGGGGGAATCTGCCTAAATTTCGGCAATCAATAAGAATTTCACAGCAATAGGAATATCCTATCGAGCACGCCATCTTGCTCATATCGGCGGTTGCCTTGGCGGCTTATTCATGGGCTCAAAAAGCATAGTGATAATTGCTTTTTCCCCCTGGACACGTCATGCTGCCGAGATAATTTATGCAGGAATATAGTGGACTAGCTTATGAACCGGGCGATGAAATTTCCTCCTAAGACCATATCTTCGCCATTCGCATGGTATGGCGAGGACATGGCGAAAAATACGGATATCTGGCTGGTACACCTGTCGGAAGACGAGATTGTTGAGCTTGAAAATGCTGCGGAAGCGTTTCAATCGCGGTCACTAGACTTAGGCGCAATAACAATAGGTGACTTTCACCTGCCGACCCTTGGGCGGCGACTTTCTGATCTACGCAAAACCTTGATGCATGGTATTGGTTTTGAGGTTTTGCGGGGGTTACCGATCAAAAAATACTCGCAGAAAACAGCAGCAACTATTTTTTGCGGTATTGGGGCACATCTTGGAAGGGCGCGATCGCAGAATGCCATGGGTCATATATTAGGGCATGTCCGTGACATCGGATTAGATGTTAATGACACGAGCACGCGGATCTATCAGACGTCTGTGCGCCAGACTTTTCATACGGATTCGACCGATGTCGTTGGCCTCATGTGCCTTCGCGACGCGAAAGAGGGTGGTCAATCGCTTTTGGTGAGTACAGTTACCCTTTACAATGAAATGCAGCGCCAACGACCGGATCTTGTCGAATTATTGTTTGATTCTGTGGCGACAGACCGACGCGGGGAAGTGCCGCCCGGTGAAAATCCGTTTTTTGAAATTCCGGTATTGAACTGGCATCAGGGGTTTCTAACAGGAATTTATCAACGGCAATATGTAAATAGTGCGCAACGGTTTCCCGAAGCTCCCCGTCTGAGCGCGCAGAAAATTGAGGCTCTTGATTTCTTTGATGCGTTGGCAAATGATCCGCGATTACATTTTTCAATGCAGTTACAGCCGGGTGATATGCAGTTCGTCTATAACCATGCCCTTTTGCATGATCGCGCGGGGTTTACAGATTGGCCGGACCCAAAGAAGCGCCGACATTTGCTGCGGCTTTGGCTGTCATTACCGGGCGATCGCCCGTTACCGAAAAGTTTTAAGCAACGATATGTTTCGATAGAGATTGGTAATCGTGGTGGCATCATTGTCGAAGGCACCAAACTTAACGTTCCTTTGGATTAAAGGCGTCGTCAAACACTGGGAAAATGCGGTGGCCGGCGGGATTTGAATGCGTCAAGGCCTTCAGTGACGGTTTCGGACTGTAAATATTTCAAAACAGTCTTCCTTTCCAGGGCCAGACCATCGGACAGGTTTCCATTCAGCCCCTGATGGGCAAGCTCTTTCATTTCGGCAAGGCCTATAGGGCTTTTCTGCGCGAGCTTCTGGCAATAGCTCAGGGCGCTTTCAATCAACAACGCGTCTTCGGCAATTTTATTGATGAGTCCGAATGACAGGGCTGTTTCAGCTGAAATCCATTGTGCTGACAAGAACATATCCATGGCACGGCGGAGGCCGATAAGGCGGGGCAGGCGCTGGCTTCCGCCCCATCCCGGGACCAGTCCGAACTGCGCATGCTGATCACCAAATTGCGCCGATTGAGCCGCAAAGACGACATCGCACGCCAGCATCAGCTCCAAACCCCCGGCAAGGCAGAGCCCTTGAACAGCGGCTATGACCGGCAATGGGCTTGATTCCAGGCCCAGCAATGCGTCATGGCCGATTGCCAAGAAGTCGGATAGGTCCTTTTCAGACTGGCGTATTTGTAACACTTCGCTTAAATCGGCGCCCGTGCAGAAATTTTTACCGGTCGCCTGGATAAGGATGGCTCGAATATCGGGATCTGCCTCGAAGTCCCGACGGGCCTGATCAATAAGCGCGAAGGCTGCCATAGACATGCAATTAAACTGGTCGGGGCGGTTAAGCTCTATTATTCCGACATTTTCATGTCGATCTATTTTGACGGGCACAGGAAAGGTCCTTTCAGATTTTAGGGTACCATCTGGCGGCCGATTTTATT
>NVRR01000191.1 GCA_002732675.1 Sneathiella sp.
GGGTGCAATTCTCACATTGATCGCCACGGGCTTTGTCGTAAGCGCAATGAGGACAGATCCCCTCGACATAGCGATCCGGCAAAAACCGTGCGTCATCAACGGAATATATCTGCCGCGTGACCCGTTCTTCAATAAACCCGTTTTCAAGCAATTTTTGGCCGAAATGCTGGGTTAGTTCCTTGTTTTGGGGGGAAGATGATCGGCCGAAATAATCGAAAGAAAGGTCAAATGCCGCGCCCAGATCCGCCTGTACTTTATGCTGCTCCGCACAGAACTGCGCAACTTCCATACCCGCAGCCCGGGCCGCCAGTTCGGCGGGCGTCCCATGTTCATCCGTCGCACAGATAAACAAAACCTCTTCGCCGCGGGCCCGGAGGTAGCGCGCATGCAAATCGGAGGGCAACATCGAGCCAATCAAATTTCCCAGATGTTTAACGCCATTAATATACGGCAAGGCGGAAGTAATAAGATGGCGGGTCATAGGGTTGGTATTTCCTGAAAAGCAGCACTGGTCCGGTATTTTTCTTCTTTTACAGGAACTTGTGAGGCGGAGCAAAGTAAACTATTTCGGAGCGACCTAATTTGAGACGAGAGCGGGGAAAACGCGAGGGTATCCTTGCCAAATTCAAGGAGCATTTACGAAAAGCTATGGGGGCGTAAGCTTGTCCGAAATTCCAGGCAAAGGTCCCGGATCGAAAGCGTTCGAAAACTTAAGATCTATCACCAGCAAGAAGCTGCCGACAAGGTGGCGGTTGGTTTAGATGGTCTAAGACCATTATTTCTTCGCTTTTACCCGAACGAGACGCGAGTGTTACGGAACGACAAAATTGTCTCCCTGCAGATATTTCGGTAATCCAGCCATAGTGTTCCCCGCTATTTACGGCAACTGAAACCTGCGCCAGATCCCAAGTAACCGCTTTCAAATGAAACGCTTCAATCCGTTTTTTCTTTTCCTGAAGCCCTATTCTATTATATGAAGGCGGGAATAGTGAGAGGTAGCTCGTGGCTAAAGTAGACAGAACGATCAGTATTGCGCCAATGATGGACTGGACAGACCGGCATGACCGGTATTTCCTGCGGCTGATCACGTCCCGGTCGCTGCTCTATACGGAGATGGTGACGACGGGGGCAATCCTGTTTGGAGATGCCGAGCGACACTTGCGTTTTGATCCGGTGGAGCAGCCGGTCGCGTTGCAACTTGGCGGCAGCAACCCGGATGATCTGGCCAAATGCTGCAAAATTGGTGAGGATTATGGCTACCAGGAAGTCAATCTCAATGTCGGCTGCCCATCGGATCGCGTACAGACAGGGCGTTTCGGCGCCTGCCTGATGGCGGAGCCAAAGACGGTCGCGGCCTGTGTTTCCGCTATGAAATCCGCAACCTCCCTGCCCGTTACGGTCAAGAACCGGATCGGTATCGATGACCTTGATAGTTATGAGCACCTGACAGAATTTACTAAAACCGTTGCGGACGCAGGCTGTGAGACCTTTATCATTCATGCCCGAAAAGCCTGGCTGACCGGCCTCAGTCCCAAGGAAAACCGCACTGTACCACCGCTTGATTACCCGCGGGTATATCGGCTGAAACAGGATTTTCCGGAGCTTGAAATCATAATCAATGGCGGGATTCAGACGTTAGAGGAAATCGACGAGCATTTGCGCCATGTTGACGGTGTGATGATCGGTCGCGAAGCCTATCAGAACCCTTATTTCTTGGCCGAAATTGACAATCGCTATTTCGGCCTGTCAGAGGATGCCCCGGAACGGCGCGAAGTGGTGGATCAAATCCTCCCCTATATCAATCGGGAGATGCGCAAAGGGGTCCCGCTTAAATCCATCACCCGACATATGCTGGGGCTGTTTCAAGGCCGCCCCGGCGCCCGCGCCTGGCGCCGTCATATCTCGGAAAACGCCCATCTTGCCGGCGCAACAACGGATATTTTGCAAGAAGCAGCCGCTAAGGTCCAAAACTAGGGCATAAAAAACCCCGCAACTGATGCGGGGTTTCTCTTCTCGCTTAGGGTCCTGCCCCTAGCGTTTATGCTTTTTTCATCCGTTGATCGAGGCTCAAACGCCCCGCACCCGTCGCAACGAGAAGAAGTAACCCACCCGCAACGGCAATATTCTTCGTGAACAGGATCATCTGAATTTGATCGTCTGGCTGAAAATGAAATAACAACGCCGCGATCAGACAGAAGCCGGCAAGTAGGAATGCGGCAATCCGCGTCTGCCAGCCAACGAGCAACGCCAAACCGCCCCCAATTTCAAGGATGATAACCAATGGCAGCATAATGCCCGGAACGCCAACAGATTCCATATATCCCTGCATACCCGCGTAGCCCCCTATCTTACTTATACCGGCGGGCAGGAACAGGATGGCCAGAAGGATACGGCCAGCCAGTTCGATAACAGGATTTAGTTTTTCCACCACACATATCTCCAAATTCACATACAATCAGTACAACAATAAATATGTATATTTTTTAGAATATAAATTGCATTTATTCGGCATATATTGTCTATTTTATAGACATGCTTAAATCAACGCTCACACAATGGCAGATCTTTAACAGTGTCATCGATAATGGCGGTTATCTGCGGGCATCGGCAAAGCTCAATCGCAGCCATTCGTCCCTGCATCATGCCATTCACAAATTACAAACGCAGCTCGGCGTAGAACTTATATATGTTGAGGGTAAGCAATTAAAACTGACGGCTGTTGGCGAGGTTATGCGGCGGCGGTCCTTGCAGCTTCTCGCCGATGCGGAGGAGTTGGAGGAACTTGCGTCCTTTGCCCAGCAAGGGTGGGAGCCTGAACTCACCATCGCCCTTGAAAGCATGTTTCCCAAAACCATTCTGACGACGGTACTGGAGCAGTTTCATACCAAAGGCAAAGGCACAAGGCTGAAAATTGACAGTGTGATCCTGAATGGCGCAGTTGAGGCTATCCATGCCGCTTCCGCCGATCTTGTTATAACGCCGATCGCCCCTAAAGGTCATCTGGGAACGCCGCTGACGACCGTCAGAATGCTCCCCCTCGCCCATCGGGATCATCCGCTGGTTACTGCCAATGCCCCTGTAGATACGCGGGAGCTCAGCCGTTTCCTGCAAATCGTCATCAGCGATGGAACGGACGAAGAAAAACATACTGAATTCGGCTGGTTGAAGTCGGAGCAACGCTGGACGGTCAGCGATTTTCACCATGCCCGCGATATTCTGATCTCGGGCATGGGGTTCTGTTGGCTACCGGAAAACCTTTTCACTGAAGAAATACGAACCGGATTACTCCGCCCGATCAATGGTCGGGAAGGACTGGAGCGCTACGTGACCTTGCATCTTGTCGTGCCGCGCCCGGAAAGGCTCGGCCCCGCAGGTCAGATGCTGGCCCAATTGTTTCGCTCCAGCCGGAGCCTCTGACGATGGCTAACGCGCTTGACTGTGATAAGCCTCGTTGGGCATCATATCGATAGCAAGGGACATGCGGTTGCTCATATTAAAAAATGCCACTGTCGCCGAGATATCCCAAATATCGCGATCCGTCCATCCGGCATCGCGGAGGGCCTGACGGTCTTCTTCCGTCATTTCACTCGGCGTTTTCGTCAATTTATCGGCAAAATCCAGCATCGCCCGTTGTTTGGGCGGCAATTCCGCTGCCCGATAATTCATCGCCATCAGCTCGCCAAGGATCGGATCACCAGAGAGCTCGCGCACGGCCGCGCCATGGGCGGTCAGGCAATAGAAACAATGATTTATTGATGACACCACAACCGCAATCATCTCCCGCTCCAGTTTAGAAAGACCGGAATCGCCGAGCATCAACTCGCCATACATATCGGAAAAAGCGCGGAGCTTTACCTCGTCAAAACTATACGAGGCCAATACATTCGGTACCATGCCAAGCTTGTCGTCGCAGAGCGCGAAATATTTTCGGGTTCCTTCCGGCAGATCTTCCCGCTTCGGCACCGGAACACCAAGCGCATGTATATATTTTGGTTGGGACATCTTTATTTTTTCCTTTTTGTTAAGACTTTTTTTATCCGTTTTGACCGCGATGGCGCAAAATATGATCGGCCAGAACGCAGGCCATCATGGCCTCGCCCACCGGAACAGCACGAATGCCAACGCAAGGATCGTGTCGGCCTTTGGTGGTGATTTCAGTTTCCGCGCCATGAATGTCAATGGTATCGCGGGGCTTCAGGATAGACGATGTCGGCTTTACAGCAAAGCGAACGACAATGTCCTGCCCGCTCGAAATACCGCCGAGAATACCGCCCGCATGGTTACTGGTGAAACGGGCACCACCTTCATTTCCGGCCCGCATTTCATCGGCATTGGTCTCACCGGTCAGCGCGGCTGTCGAAAAGCCATCGCCAATTTCCACGCCTTTGACCGCATTGATGGTCATCATGGCTCCGGCCAAATCGGAATCCAGCTTACCATAAACCGGGGCGCCAAGACCCGCAGGCACGCCAGATGCAACCACTTCGATCACGGCGCCAACGGAGGACCCGCTTTTGCGGATGCCATCAAGATACTCGGTCCAGTTTTCAACCATGCCCGGATCGGGGCACCAGAAGGGATTATTGTCAATCTCATCCATATCAAACCGGCTTCGATCAATTACCCGGCCACCGATTTGCGTGAGATAGCCTTTGATGTGTATATTTTCGCCAAGGACTTTGCGGGCAATGCCACCTGCGGCGACCCGCGCCGCCGTTTCCCGCGCGCTGGACCGCCCGCCGCCGCGATAATCGCGTATGCCATATTTGGTAAAATAGGTGTAATCGGCATGGCCAGGACGAAATTTTTCTTTGATATCCCCATAATCCTTGGACCGCTGATCGACATTTTCGATCATCAGGCTGATGGGAGTCCCGGTGGTTTTCCCCTCAAACACACCGGACAGGATCTTCACCACATCGGGCTCCCGGCGCTGGGTCGTGAAGCGGGACTGACCGGGTTTGCGGCGGTCCATCCAGACCTGAATTTCCTCCGGCGTAATATCGATTAGAGGCGGACAGCCATCAATAACGCACCCAAGGGATGGGCCGTGGCTCTCCCCCCAGGTCGTCACCCGAAAAAGATGACCGAAACTATTATGAGACATACAGACTACCGCCTAAATTTGAAATCGTAACCAGACTGGATCACTTGGTGATATCCGGCGCGTCTTCCGCTTTCATGCCAACCACATGGTACCCGGCATCCACATGATGGGTCTCGCCGCTAACGCCGGAGCCGATGTCGCTCAGCAGATATAACGCCGACCCGCCAACATCTTCAATGGTCACATTCCGCTTTAACGGGGCATTATATTCGTTCCATTTCAGGATATAGCGGAAATCGCCAATGCCGGAGGCTGCCAGGGTCTTGATCGGACCGGCGGACAGCGCGTTCACGCGAATATTGTTCTTTCCCATCTCGGCCGCAAGATAACGGACCGCGGCTTCAAGTCCCGCCTTGGCGACACCCATAACATTATAGTGCGGGATCACGCGCTCTGCGCCGAAATAGGTGAGCGTAATCATACTACCCCCCTCGGTCATCAACGCACTCGCCCGTTTTGCCAGCGTGATGAAGGAAAAGCAGGAAATATCCATGGTCATGGCGAAATTCTCGCGCGTCGTATCGGAAAAATTACCGCGAAGTTGGGTTTTGTCCGAATAGCCGATAGCATGAACGAAAAAGTCGATTTTTCCCCATTTTTCCTCCAATGCCGCAAAAACCGCGTCTATGGAAGCATCATCGGTGACGTCGCATTCCAGAACCACATCTGAACCCAGGCTCTCGGCCAGGGGTTTCACCCTTTTGCCAAGCGCTTCACCTTGATAGGTAAAAGCAATCTCCGCCCCATGTTCACTTAAGGCGCGCGCGATCCCCCACGCGAGCGAAAGATTATTGGCAACCCCCATAATCAGGCCCTTTTTGCCCGCCATCAATCCATTGTGCTGCGTCATACACGAAACCCCGTTGTTACCATTGTCGAAAACTACCTATTGTTTCTTTTTTATCGTGCCTCGGAAACGCAGTCAAAAGACTTATGTCGAATATCTCAGGTTTTCAGCTTTGATCGCGCATCATAATTATGGTTTTCAGACCATTTCGTCACCCAATCCTGAAGTTCGTCGTCCTGATCTTCCGGCAAGACAACTTTCAGCCGCACAAGCTGATCTCCGCGTGCGACTTTGCCCGAGCCAGCGATCCCCTTGCCTTTAAGACGCAACGTCGAGCCAGTATTGGATCCCGGCGGAACTTTCAAACTAACGGTCCCGTCGACGGTTGGAACTTTTATCTGCGCTCCCAAAACCGCTTCGGGCAAGCTTACCGGAAGCTCGGTCAGAACATTTCTTCCTTTGCGCTTGAAGAATGCATGGGGCTTGACCGATATCGTAATCAGAATATCACCCGCAGGCGCCCCGCCTTTACCGCCTTCGCCCTGGCCTT